>CAYTKF010000004.1:0-55864 GCA_964438405.1 uncultured Candidatus Saccharibacteria bacterium | reverse complement strand
TACCCAGCCCAGGGCATGACGATGCCGGCTTCACAGAACAAAGCCGCGTTTCTTCTCCGTCCGCTTCAGCGGTGCAGTCGCACTGCCATTTCACCAGAGTCCCACCGGGACATTTGTAATCCTTCATTAGCCCTTGTTTGCATTCATTATAGACCGGTGTTGGTTGTGGACAAGGATTCGGCGAACAAGAAGAAATAGACATTGGCTTAAAACTCATTCCTAAACATGTTTCCTTTGTATCCACAAGCTTGCATCCCCCCCAGGCATTGCAACAAGCAACCAAAGAAGCCAGAGTGGGAGCCGAAATCGGAGCCGGAACTGGAATCGAAACTGGAACTGGTTTTACTGCCGGACACTTATCAACTTTTTTCCAGTCCACCGGTACATCGCAGGGCGTAGAAAATTCTTTACAGGTACCACTGGGACTGACCGCCGACGTAATTACTTGGATGCAAACTTCTTTTATCTTTTCTTCAATCCTGCTTTTGACTTCTTCCGCTTTTCTCTCCAGTTCCTCTTTCTTTTCGCCTATTACTGCCTGAATCGCGTTCTCAAATCCTTTTTGGGACATTTCAATCGCGTTTTCAATTCCCTTTTTTGCCTCCTCGGGTACTTTTTCCAAAACATTTTCCAGCACTTCCTGATGTTTTAAAGTCGTTTCGCTGATTGAAATTGCCAGTTTTTCTACATCCTTTCCTTTCTCTTTAACTTCTTCGGTTTTTTCTAAGGCATGGTTAAGTTGCTGTTCGTATTTTTCAAGCGTCTTTTCGGCGATTTCGGTTTTACTTTTTTCTATCATTTTTTGATATTCTGCCAATCTAACTTCGGCCAGATGCAAAAACTGTTTTGCTTTATTTTCCGCCCCGAACGTGAAAAACGTCTGGATTGACTCTTTCCAGGTTTTCAAGAAATAGAACGTATTGTCGGGCAAAGTTCCCGGGTCAGGAAGATTTTCTTCGGCCAAAGCCTTACAACCAGCAATTACAAAAGATAAAACAATCAACAAAAATATAATTTTTTTCATAAGTTTTTAATTAAGCTGTTATGATTTTATTTTACCATATTCTCAAATTCGTTAGAACCTCCGCCCAGCCGTTCAAAAACCGTTTCTTTTTCAGAAGATTTTACTATTCGGCAATAAAAAATTCCATTTCTCTATACGGGCAATTAGACGATGTTAGAACCTCCGAGGTATCTGAAATCTAAATATTCCCAGCGCGGCTAGAGTGCCGAAAGTCCACTAATGTGCGGGATGGGAGAATTGAACTCCCAACCTCAGTTTGTCCCACAAAATACAAAACGAAGCGACAATATTTTGCGAGGATCCCGTTAGCAAGAATTTTGCGGGCAGGGGGAGTCGAACCCCCGTCTACTGCTTGGAAGGCAGTCATTCTGCCACTAAACCATGCCCGCTTTTATATGATGGTGCCATTTCAGCCCGAGGCTGATCCGCCTTGGGCGGAAAACTAATCCCGCTAAATTTATTTTTTAGTTATATCATACTTTATTATCTTTGGATAGAAAAAACTATCCCCTTTTCATTGCCCGGACATAGTCTTTTACCAGCTTGTACATTCCCGTGGTAATTAATCCCACGGTCAATCCGCGAACAATTGCTGGCCAGAACATATTAGACTCAGACCAAACATATGCCAAGGAAATAACGATTGAAACAATTATTGCTGCCCATGGTAAAAGTTTCCGGTTTTTAATCACATTATCTTTAGCCAATTCTGTGATGGACAGGGTAAGCAAAATTAGTTTCCAATAGGCAATTAGCATAAAAAATAAAAAAATTTATTTATGGCGACCTTTGAATTTATTATACCAAAATTAGAAACTATGTCTTGTCTAGTCAGGGCTGCCGGTAGGCAGGGATTTGAACCGGAACTAAATCCACCCCCCGTCTATCCCAAAATCACGTTTTCTGTCATTCCATATCATCTTGCATCATTTTTTAATCTGCGTTAAAATTTTTTTATCAGAATGATTGCAGATAAAATATTCTTGACTAAGGGTGTTGGTGTCCATAAAGAACAGTTGGCCTCTTTTGAAATGGCACTTCGGGATGCAGGCATTGCGCCATTTAATCTTGTTCATGTTTCAAGTATTTATCCGCCAAATTGTAGGCGCGTTTCCCGAGAAGAAGGATTAAACTATCTTAAGCCAGGTGAAATTGTTTATTGTGTTATGTCACGAAATGCCACCAATGAACCCAATCGTCTTATTGCTGTCTCTGTTGGCTTGGCGATTCCAGCGGATAATAACATACATGGTTATATTTCAGAGCACCACAGTTTTGGAGAAACCGATGAGAAAGCTAGTGAATATGCTGAAGATTTAGCAGCTTCAATGCTTGCTTCAACCCTTGGAATTGAATTTAATTCTGACCAAGCTTGGGATGAACGGGAACAAATTTTCAAAATGAGCGGGAAGATCGTAAAAACAACAAACATAACTCAATCAGCTCAAGGTAATAAAAATGGCCTCTGGACAACCGTAATTGCCGCTGTGGTATTTATATGTTCTAATTCTAAATAATTTTTTTCGGGAGCCGCGGATTCGAACCGCGAGTCGCTCGCTCCCAAAGCGAGAATGTTAGCCATTACACCAGCTCCCGTCTATCCCAAAATCACGTTTTCTGTCATTCTTATTTTAGCTGTTCTTTTTGCAAAATCAAGAAAAACAGCCATTACATCTACTTGCCACTCTTTTTCATCCGGTACTCTTTTCTCTAAAAGATATGTTTGAATGACCCGAGCCAATCGTTTTTGTTTCCATGGATGGACATTTTCTTCTGGCGAAAAATCAGTTTCACGTGACACACTTTTAACTTCTATAAAATGTAAAAGATTATCTTTCTCTGCCACTATATCTATCTCTCCCCATTTTTTCCAATAATTTCTATCTATAATTTTAAAGCCATATTTCATAAGAAACTTGCATCCTGTTTCCTCGCCCATTTTGCCAACTTTTTGTTTTTCTGTATCAGACATTTTATATAAGACATCTATCGGACATTGTTTATAATATGTCCATAACGTGTGGATAACTTCGCGCCCTGAAGGATTTGAACCTACAACCTCTTGGTCCGAAGCCAAGCGCTCTATCCATTGAGCTAAGGGCGCATTATTCTTTTAATTTAACACGGATAATGCTAATCTACAAATAACATGCAGTACGAAATTCCACAAATAATAATAAAAATTTCAGAAACCACCAAAAAAGCAGGTTTTGAGGCATATTTAGTTGGTGGATGTGTCAGGGATTTGATGTTACACATGAAACCTAAAGATTGGGACATAACCACTAATGCAAAACCCGAAGAAATTCAAGGTCTTTTCCTTAAAACAGTTTATGAAAACAAGTTTGGTACAGTTGCAGTGATAAATCAGGATAAAGATATTGAAAACGATGAAACATTGAAAGTTGTAGAAATTACGCCATATAGACTGGAATCCAAATATTCTGACAAAAGACATCCCGACGAAGTCCGTTTCACGGGAAACCTTAAAGATGATTTAAAAAGGCGCGATTTTACCATTAATGCCATAGCAATGGATGCTGTTTCACATGAAACTGTTGATTTATTTGAAGGCCAAAAAGATTTAAAAAATAAGGTTATACGGACAGTTGGTAATCCAGAAGATAGGTTTAGCGAGGATGCGTTACGCCTTTTGCGTGCTGTGCGATTTGCTGTGGAACTTGGATTTTCAGTTTCACATGAAACTGAGCAGGCTATTAAAAAACAGGCAAAATTACTAAAAGACATTGCGCAGGAAAGAATTAAAGATGAACTTGTAAAAATGTTAATGACAGATAAGCCCAGCGATGGAATAAAAATGTTGTACGAACTTGGCTTATTGAAATTTATCATTCCGGAATTAGAACGGGGAATTGGGGTCAAACAAAACAAAGCCCATATGTTTAACGTCTGGGAGCATAATTTATTGAGTCTTGACCATGCCGCTTCCAAGAATTGGCCTTTGGAAATAAGAATTGCTTCGCTTTTACATGATGTTGGCAAACCTGCTTCCAGGCGCTGGAGCGAAGAAAAAAAAGATTGGACTTTTTACAGTCATGAGATTATTGGTGCGAAAATGACGTACAATATTTTGTCGCGCTTAAAATTTTCCAAAAAAGACATAGAACTTATTTCAAAACTTGTTCGTTATCATCTTTTCTTTTCTGACACTGACAAGATAACGCTTTCTGCCGTGCGCAGAACAGTGCGTAATATAGGGCCGGAAAATGTTTGGGATTTGATGAAAGTAAGATTTTCTGACAGAATTGGCATGGGCAGACCCAAAGAAACGCCGTATCGTCTTCGCAAGTATGAATCAATGATTGATGAGGCAATGAGAGCCCCGCTTTCTGTTTCCATGCTTAAAATTGACGGCAATAAAATAATGAAAATTTTAAAAATTAATCCTGGGCCTAAAATAGGCCAGATTTTGCATATTTTGCTGGAAGAAGTTTTAGATGAGCCAGAGAAAAACACAGAAGAATTGCTCACAAAAAGAGTGTTTGAACTTGATTCGTTAAATGAAAACCAGTTGCAAAAACTTGGAGAAGAGGCAAAACAAAAAAAGAACGAAATAGAAGGTGGGGAAATTTCAGAGATACGCAAAAAGTGGGGAGTGAAGTAAATTATTTTCTATGTTTACCATGAAACGCTTTGTGGATTTCTCGAAGCTGTTTGTCTGTAACATGCGTATAAATTTGTGTTGTGGTTATATTTGAATGTCCCAGCAATGATTGCACTGAACGCAGATCAGCACCGGCGCTTAATAAATCAGTGGCAAAACAATGGCGTAGAGTATGGGGTGTAACTTTTTTGGCGATTCCGGCCTTGATTGCATAATGTTTAACAATTCTCTCAACAGACCTCGGTGTAAGTAAAAATAATTTTTCTTCTGTATCAGTTCTTTTATCTAAATAATTTTTTACTGCCTGTTTGGCTGTCTCAGAAATAAAAACAACCCTTATTTTTCCACCCTTTCCGCGAATAGATATTTCACCTGATTTTGCTTCAGTAAACTGGTCTCGGTTAAGAGAACATAATTCGGAAACGCGCAGACCAGTTGAAAATAAAAGCTCTAAAATCGCCTTGTCGCGTAAATTTTCAGGAGATGCAAGCAGCCTTTCTAATTCATCTTCTGTTATCAATTCGAGTTGTCTCTCGGGTGTTTTTGCTAATTCAATTCTCTCTGGGGTTAATGACTTAATTCCTCTTTTGGCAAAATACTTAAGCAATACGCGTAAAGCAATGAGATAATAATTTTGGGTTTTTTTACTTAATTCTCCGCCAGCAGGCGGACTTTTTTGTCTGTTGAGCCAGAGCCGAAATTCCCTAACTAAGTCATCCGATATTTCAGAGGGATTGTTTATTTTCGCGAAGCCGAGAAATTTTGTGATATACCTATCATAATTTTCAATGGTTTTTAAGCTTCTGCCTTTTTCTATTTCCAAATCCTCTAAAAATTCTCTTTTTAAATCATCAATATTTCGCGACATAAGTTAAGTATAGAAAAAAGAAAGGAATTTCGCAAAACAAAAAGACCGGGCTGGTGTTTAGTCAGCGCGGTCCTTAGGAACCTGTTGGGGCTCTTCTACCAAAAATGTCCAAATTTTAATTGGGGCAGGACGATAGCCAGTGCAATGTATATTTTTTTCGTCAGGAATGCAAGTTTTGCAATCTCCATTCCCACCAAAACGAAAAGAGACCTCCGTCTTAAAAATTTGATTCATACATCGTTCCATGACAATGTCCCTCCTCTTTAAAGTTATCATTTTTGGTTAAACTTGCAAAAGTGGATAATTTTTAGTATTATTATTTTATGCTTACAATCAAGAAAAAACAGAAAATTATAGGAGAACACAGGGTCCACGAGAAAGATACTGGCTCAGCAGAAGTGCAGATAGCGCTTTTAAGCGAAACCATAGAACAACTCGCCAAACATCTTAAAAAACACGCTAAAGACAATCATTCTAGGCTGGGCCTTTTAAAAATGGTTTCTGAAAGGCGTTCTCTTTTGAATTATTTAAACAAAAAAGACAAAAAAAGACACGATTCTTTAGTCAAAAAACTCGGCCTTAAAAGATAATGCAAATGCTTCAAATTTTTCGTTCAACAAAATATAAAAACCAGCGGGTGGCTGTTTTTATTGATGTACAGAATCTTTATCATTCGGCCCGCGCCATATACCAAAAGAGGGTTAATTTTAAGGAACTGGTTGAAACAGCAGTGGGGGACAGACAATTAATCCGTGCAGCAGCCTATGTTGTTGCAACTAAGACAGGAGAAGAAAAGCCGTTTTTTGACGCGCTCACAAAATTGGGTATAGAAATAAGGGTCAAGGATTTGCAGGAATATTATGGTGGAATGAAAAAGGCGGATTGGGATGTTGGCATTGCTGTTGATGCCATAAAAACTCTTGAGATCGCAGATGTTATTGTTTTGGCTAGCGGAGATGGAGATTACACGCCCCTTGTAGAATATCTTAAAAATAGAGGCAGGAGAGTTGAGGTTATTGCTTTCGGTAAATCAACCTCTTCTAAATTAAAAGAACTAGCCGACGATTTTATTGATTTAGATGAAAATCCGAAGAAATTTTTAATAAAAGGAGAAGATGAATAAAACATGGAATTAAAAAGTTTTGAAACTGAGTTTGGAGGAAAAAAACTCAGGGTTGAAATATCTAATTTGGCTGACCAGGCCAATGGCTCTGTTTTGGTGCGTTATGGCGAAACAGCTGTTTTTGCCACGGCTGTGATGTCATCACAGAAAAGGGAAGGGTTAAATTATTTTCCGCTTATGGTTGATTACGAAGAAAGATTTTATGCGGCAGGAATGATTTTGGGAAGCAGATTTATAAGGCGGGAAGGCAGACCTTCGGAGGAAGCGGTTTTGACCGGCCGCCTTATTGACCGTACTATCAGACCTCTTTTTGACAAAAGAATCAGAAACGAAGTGCAGGTTACGGTTTTGACTCTTTCCACTGATTCTAAAAATGATCCTGATGTGCCTCTTATCATTGCTGCTTCTTTGGCCTTGGGTATTTCTGATATTCCATGGAATGGTCCGGTGGGAGCAGTAAGGATCGGATATGATAATAATTTTATTGTAAACCCAAATTATGAAGAAAGAGAAAAATGCTTACTGGAAACGGTTGTGTGCGGAAAATCTGGAAAAATTAATATGATTGAGGCGCTAGCCAAAGAAATTCCTGAAAATATTACGGTAGAGGCATTTACTTCGGCAGTTAAAGAAATAGAGGCTGTTGAGAATTTTCAAAAGAAAATAATTAAAGAAATCGGCAAGGAGAAAATTAAAATACAGTTTGCAGAACAGCCTGCTGAGATGGGTAAATTTTTTAAAAGCGAAATTTTTAAAAAATTAGAAGAGATCGTCTTCCAAAAAGAAGGGAGCGGATTTAAAAATGACTTTGATGAAATAAAATCTCATTGGATGAAAATTGCCAAAGAAAAATTCGGAGATGAATGTTCTGTTTTGGCTGACGATTATTTTGAGGAAAGTGTTAATGGCATGGTGCACAAGAATATTTTAATGACAGACAAAAGACCGGACGGAAGAAAAATTGATGAAGTGCGGCCTATTCTGGCGGAAGTCGGAATTCTGCCAATTCTGCACGGGTCAGGAGTATTTTTCAGGGGCGGAACGCATATTCTTTCTGTTGTTACTCTTGGCGGGCCAAAAGATGTTCAATTGGTAGAGGGAATGGAAACGCAAACCACCAAGCGCTTTATGCATCATTATAATTTTCCACCGTTTTCCACAGGAGAAACAGGCAGAATTGGAAGTCCGGGCAGAAGAGAAATCGGCCATGGCGCCTTGGCAGAAAAGGCTCTTTTGACTGTAATGCCATCAAAAGAAGAATTTCCTTATACAGTGAGAATTGTTTCTGAATCAATGGCCTCAAACGGCTCCACTTCTCAGGGTTCTATCTGTGCTTCAACATTAGCTTTGATGGACGCGGGAGTGCCAATTAAAAATCCAGTGGCGGGAATTGCAATCGGCTTAATGATAGGTGGAGATAAATATAAAATTTTAACAGACATTCAGGGGCCTGAAGACCATCACGGCGACATGGATTTTAAATGCGCCGGCACAAAAAATGGGGTGACTGCCATACAAATGGATGTTAAGGTTGAAGGCGTCAGTGTTGAAATTTTGAAGGAGGTGCTCCAAAAAGCAAAAAAGGCCAGAATGGAAATTTTGGAAATAATGCTTAAAACAATTCCCGAGCCAAGAAAAGAACTTTCCCAATATGCGCCAAGAATATTAAAAATAATGATTAAGCCCGACAAAATAGGCAGCGTCATAGGTCCGGGCGGGAAAATAATAAACAGTATTATTGATAAAACCGGAGCAGAAATAGACATTGAGCAGGATGGGACAGTTATTATTTTAGGCAAAGACCAAAATGCAATAGACTCAGCCAGAAAGCTTATTGACAGCATTACGCATGAATTCGAGGCTGGGGAAATTATTAAAGGCCCGGTCACCCGGCTTTTTGACTTTGGAGCAATGGTGGATATCGGCGCCGGACAGGAAGGGCTTATTCATATTTCTGAATTAGCATCGTTTAGAGTTGATAAAGTTACAGATATTGTGAAAACCGGCGATGTTTTAACTGTAAAAGTCGTTGGCATTGACGAAAAGGGCAGAGTAAATCTTTCTTTAAAACAGGCCGACCCAAATTATAAGCCATTACCAAAAAACAACAATGCCAGAGGAGGAGAAAGGCCATTCAAGAGGTAATATCCCTTCAATTCGCACCCTTAAAACGGATATTGATGAATATGCAAAGAGCGGTGTTTCTTTGGTGGAGCTGGCTGGCAAACAGGCAAAAGAAAAGGGGATTTCAAGCGATAATAGTAGCGTTGGTTTTGATTATAAAAAATACACGGTTATTTTTTTTGTCTTTGTAATTGTTTTAATTTCTGGCGGCGTATCATTTTATTTTTATCAAAAACAACAATCAAATGCAGTCAATATTTCTATTTTAGAAAAACCGATTTTAGTGAGCGAGGCGTCGGAAAAAGTTGTTCTTAATTCAAACAACATCCAGACAAACAAAAAACTTTTGCTTGATAAGATTAAGAGCCCAGCTTCCCTGGGAGACCTTATTTATATTCCAGTTGTTTATAGCCAGAACGGGGTGGAAAAAAACATAAGCACCAATGATCTTTTTAAAATAATATCTGTAAATCCGCCAGTTGGTTTTTTGGATTCCATGGACGGGAAATTTATGCTTTCAAAATTTTATACATCCAAAAACTGGCCGATTTTAATTGTTAAAATAAATGATTATAATTTAGCCTTTAGCAGTACAATCAAATGGGAAAAAAATATGGTTGAAGATTTGTCCAAATTATTATCTATAAGCAACAGGAACGATGCATCCTTTACAGATAGGCAAATTCAAAGCCGGGATGTGCGGGAGTTAAGGAATTCAAACAATGATGTCGTTTTAATTTACGCTTACATAAACAGGAAGTATTTGGTTATAACAACAGGGGAGGAGCCGTTAAAAGAGATTTTCAGGCGTTTCTCCTTCTCCCAATACATAAACGGTTGATTAATATGTTGCAGTTGTTATAATTGGAAATCAATAACAAATATGGGGCTTTCAAAAGACAAAATTGAATATTTCAAAAAAGAGCTGGAAAAAGAAAAAGAACACCTTGAAAAGGATTTGATGCGCGTGGGCAAAAAAAATCCAGCTGTGCCCGGAGACTGGGAGGTGACTTTTCCCGAAGACTTGAACATAGAAACATCAGACCAAAACGATTTGGCAGATACTTTTGAGGAAATGGAAACGCGGGCGGCAATTGAAGATAAGTTGGAAGAGAGCTTGATAATGGTCAATCAGGCATTGGCCAGAATAAAAAAAGGTGTTTATGGCATCTGCAGAGTTTGCAAAGAACCCATAGAAGAAAAACGTTTAAAAATAAACATTACCTCAGATACCTGCATCAAACACGCAAAGTAAACAAAATTCTAAATCCCAAGCACGAAATCCGAAACAAATTCTAAATTCAAAAATTTTCAAAAACGGCTTGAAATAATGCCATTTTAGGAATAACATTTTGTATTTGACTTTTTAATTGATAAGTATATAATATTATGCAGAAGAGTGAATGCTCTTTAAATCTCATGGCTGAATAGCCAACGCATGCCTAGGAAGCATGCAAGGAGGAAGTATGAACCCCGTTCGGATGAAGATTTGTTTAACCGGCCTACTACTCCAGTTGTTTATGGCAGTGGTATTGGTTGCGGTTCCAATTGTTCTCGGTCAACCCGCTGGAGCTGGTGTGGTGATGATGTTTGCGTTCGTTTTCCTGTTCGTAAACTTCATTATGGACTGGAGAGTCGATGATCCATTTATCACTCGCTATCTGGCAAGACCAGTTGCAGTGAAGTTGTTCCGTCAGATCTTCGAAATAAGTCCGCCTTCAAAAAGAGATTGGCTTGCCATGAAGGTGTGCCAGCGGGTGGTCAGCGAGAAACTGAAGAAGCTGAAAGAGATTCGGAATGCTCTGTTTGAGGAAGAAAATAAGCGGATATCAGCTCCACTCACGCCCCAAGGCGTTCAAGAACGCATCGCTGACAACCTAGAATTACACGCGCGTGTCGAGGTAGCCAAGACCGCCTACGAAAACGCGGAATGGCTGGTCATGTTCTTCCGATTTGATATCGATTAGCCACCAGATTGTGGTGATGGGCGCACGACCTTAGGGTCTGCGCCCTTTTTGTTTCTCAAAAAAGATGTTATTATTTTAAATATTATTGTTTAGAATTTAGTATTTAGTGCTTAGAATTTAGAATTTATTTTTTATGTCAGTGAAAGTTTATTCAGCGCAGGTGGTGGGGTTGAACGCAGATGTTGTTGAGGTTGAGGTTGATTTGTCCCAGGGGTTGCATTCTTTTACGGTTGTGGGTTTACCGGATAAGGCGGTTGAAGAATCAAAAGATAGAATTTCCGCTGCCATTAAAAACTCTGATTTCACCTCTCCTCAAAAGAAAAATCAAAAAGTGACAATTTCTCTTGCGCCGGCTGACCTCAAAAAAGAGGGGCCGGTTTTTGATTTAGCAATTTCTTTGGCCTATCTTTTGGCTTCCAAACAAATTGATTTTAATGTCCAAGAAAGATTATTTTTGGGAGAATTGGCGCTTGACGGATTGATTCGACCCATAAAAGGAATTTTGGCTTTGGTAAAACACGCGCAAGAATCAGGTTTTAAAGAGGTTTATTTGCCAAAAGAAAATACTTGCGAGGCAGCGCTTATAAGAGACATAAAAATTTTCGGATGCAATAATTTAAAAGAACTTGTCAGGCACTTAAATTCCAAAGAGGATTTTAATTTGCAGGAACAGCCGGAAACGAAAATCAGTAATGATATTGATTTTAAAGAAAACATGGTTGACTTCTGTGATATCAAAGACCAGGAGAGCGCCAAAAGGGGATTGGAAATTGCCGCTGCCGGCGGGCATCATGTTTTGATGGTGGGACCAGCTGGCACTGGTAAAACAATGCTGGCCAAGGCATTTTCTGCCATTCTTCCGCCGTTTAGCTTCGATGAAATTTTGGAAACAACACTTATTCACAGCGTTGCAGGGACATTAACTGAAGATTTTTTAAAGACTCGGCCGTTTCGTTCTCCGCACCATACCGCTTCTTACGCTGCGCTTGTTGGCGGTGGAGTTTATCCAAGGCCCGGAGAAATTACCTTAAGCCATCGCGGAGTTCTTTTCCTTGACGAATTTCCTGAATTTGAACGCCGGGTAATAGAATCATTACGTCAACCATTAGAAGAGGGTGTCATAAATGTATCTCGCGTTAAAGATTCCGTAACTTTCCCTTCGCGCTTTATTTTGGTCTGTGCCATGAATCCCTGTCCGTGCGGGAATTTTGGCTCAAAAACAAAACCATGCGTTTGTACGCAATCAGCATTAATGCGTTATCAGAGAAAAGTTTCAGGCCCGATTATGGACAGGATTGATTTGTGGCTGGAGGTGCCCCAAGTTGAGCACGAAAAACTTTCTGACACAAGAGAAACAGGGGAGAGGTCAAACGAAATTCAGAAAAGGGTGATAAAGGCAAGGGATATGCAGAGAAAAAGATTCGGTGATTATAACAAAAATATTTTAACAAATAGTGAAATGGGCGTCAGGGAACTAAAAAAATTTGCTCCGCTCACAGAAAACGTAAAAACAATATTAAATCAGGCAGCCAAAAAACTAGACCTTTCCGCCCGCGCCTACCACCGTGTCATAAAATTAGCCCGCACAATCGCGGACTTAGACGGCGTTTCCGATATCGCGGAAAAGCACATATTTGAGGCCTTACAATACAGGCCGAAATAAAAAAGCGAGTAAAAATGTTTTTTACCCGCTGGCCTTGAGGAAGCTTCTCCTTTTCTGCCCACAGTTGGGCCCGCTGTGACACATTATCCTCCTTTCGGAGACAAGGCCAGCGGCCGAAGCAACCTATTGGTTCCACCCCTTCCTCATACCTGAACAAGTATGAGTTGTGTCGGAACGACCCCAAGGTTACTAATTGGAATTTAGATTAACTAATAAAAAAGTCAAGAATTTTCAGAACGGGTTTTTAGCTCCACGGATTTCAAAGTGGAGGTGGCAGCCGGTTGAGCGGCCGGTTGTGCCCACATATCCTATGAGTTGGCCTTGCGCCACATGCCAGCCGCTGAGGGCTACAATTTTGCTCAAATGAGCGTAAAGTGTTTGCGTGCCATTGCTGTGGGAAATAACTATCATTTTTCCATATCCGCCGTTCCATCCTGTTGTTCTGCTCAAAATTACATTTCCAGCTGCTGATGCATAAACCGGCGTACCACAAGAATTTGCAAGGTCAACGGCATTGTATCCGTGAATGCCTTGGCTTTTTCTGCCTCCGTCAATGGGTCTGATATAATAGCCGACATAAACCTTTTGCTGTTTGGGTGCAATCGTATTTTGACTTTCAGGCGTATCGCCATCAGGGATAATAATAGTTTGGCCGGTTGTCAGACCTGCGCTGGGATCAAGGTCATTAAAACTGATGATTTCATTGACATCCCCGCTGTATTTGCTGGCAATGCTTTTAAGCGTATCTCCCTTTTTTACTGTATATTGAATTCCGGAAACAGGCAGAATAACCAGTATGTCTCCGGGTTGTATTGAGCTGTCGGGCTTTATATTATTTGCCCATCTGATGGTATTTATTGAAACATCAAACATGCCAGCAATTTCTGACAGAGTGTCTCCCCTGCGCACCACATAAATGCTGATTTGGCCAGAGTCAGGTTTCGTATCTTGAATATCGTTTATTGTACCCATTGGCCCGGCATTGGCCATGACAGCGTTATTATCAACAATTGTAATGTCGTTTTTGGCCTTGGATGCATTTCCGTCTGAATTTTGAACTGCTTCAGGCAAAGGAATAGTTTGAGAGTTTGCCGGAGCTGGTTCTGTTTGTTGGTCATTAATAAGTCCCAAAAGATTGGTTATCAAAGAAGAAAGCAATCCAGCATGAGCAGTTTGGCTGTAAGAAAAAATACATAAAAATACGCCTATAAATATAGCGGCAATAAAAAAACGCGATATGGTGTTTTTATTAGTATAAATAAGCCTAATTTTAACGGTTTTTACGGGTAATCTCTGAAACACGGCCTAAAATAAGGATTTTTTGAACCTCTTCAACCTTTCCGTACATTGTCTATTATAGCAAAAACACCAAAGAGGTCAAGAGTTATCCACAAGAGCTTGTTCCATGCTAATATGTTGTTATGGATTTTCTTTTGGATGGTCTTAACGAAGCTCAGAGGGAAGCGGTTTTGCATAAAGACGGACCGCTTTTGGTTTTGGCTGGAGCAGGTGCTGGTAAGACAAAAGCCATCAGTCACAAGGTTGCATATTTGGCAAACCAAGACATTGGTCTTGAACGCATTTTGGCAATTACGTTTACCAACAAGGCTGCGAATGAGATGAGGGAACGAATTTTAACTTTGTTAAAAAAAATCCAACTTCCAACTTCTAACTTCCAATTTCCATTCATCAGTACCTTTCATTCCTTGGGAGTTTATATTCTCAAGAATAGCGGACGGCCAGTCAGTGTGACAAGAAATTTTTCTATTTTCGATAAAGAAGATGCCTTAGCATCGGTAAAAGAAGCAATTAAAGAATTGCAGATTGATCCGCGCCAATTTCAGCCGGCAAAAATCAGTTCCATAATTTCGCGTTTTAAGGGTGATCTTGTTACAAATGACGACTTCAGAGAAATAGCTGGTAGGGATTTTTTTCCCAAAAAACTGAGTTTGATTTGGGATAAATACGAAGAAATTTTAAATAAACAAAAGGCGCTTGATTTTGACGATTTGATACTGAAGACAGTTTCGTTACTTCAAAAAAATAAAGAACCGCGCGAATATTATCAAAATTTCTGGCAGTACATTTTGATTGACGAGTATCAAGATACGAACAAGAGCCAATATGAACTTTCCAAAATTTTAGCTGAAAAACATAAAAATATTTGCGTCATTGGAGATGTTGACCAGGCCATTTACGGCTGGCGCGGCGCGGATTTCAGAAACATCATTAATTTTGAAAAAGATTTTCCAGAGTATAAAACAATTGTCTTTGAAGAAAATTATCGTTCCACACAAAATATTCTTGAGGCAGCTGCCAGGGTGATAGAAAAAAACAAGATGCGTAAAGAGAAAAAATTAAAGGCCACCAAAGAAAAGGGAGCGGAAATATCGCTTTTTGAGGCCATGAACGAGGAAGAAGAAGCTGAATTTGTTGTACATAAAACAAAAGAATGTCTCAGAGCTGGGAAGAATCCGCAGGAGATAGTGGTTTTATTCCGGGCCAATTTCCAGTCGCGGATTCTGGAAGAAAAATTTTTGGCCCACAATATTCCGTATCAAATGCTTGGTTTGAAATTTTACCAGCGCAAGGAAATTAAAGATGTAATGGCTTATCTAAAAGCATCCTTAAATCCTGATGACCTTATTAGCGTCAAAAGAATAATTAATGTTCCTCCAAGAGGTGTCGGTAAAACAACTCTCCTTAATTATTTTGCTAAAAAAATATTTCTGCCCGAGTTTGAAAAAATTTTATCGCTTATTAAAGAATCAGCGCAAAAAGACAAAGCATCTGATGTAATCCGTTTTATTTTAAAAATAACCGGTTATCAGAAATATCTTGAGGGCGGGGGAGAAGAGGATAAGGAACGGCTGGAAAATATCAAAGAGTTGGTCAGCATTGCTTCGCGGTATGATGATTACGACGCAGCCGAGGGCATAGAAAAATTTTTAGAAGATGCACTCTTGATGAGCGAGCAGGACGAGTTAGATAAAAAAACAGAAGCAGTAAAATTGATGACTGTTCATTCTGCCAAGGGTTTGGAGTTTGACAATGTTTTTGTTGTGGGAATGGAACAAGGACTTTTCCCACATTCAGGCATGGGCGACGATACAGAAGAAAAAGCAGAAGAGGAACGCCGTCTTTTTTATGTTGCCTTGACCCGCGCCAAGGAAAAAGTTTTTCTTTCTTTCAGCATGACGCGCACCATTTTTGGCTCCAAACAGCTCAACTTGCCGTCAAAATTCTTATCTGATATTCCAGAACATTTAATAATTCTAGAGGATTATGGTAGAAAGGAAAAAATAATTGAGGTATAATAAAGCCATGAAAAAGTTGCTGATTTTTATTGTCGTATATTTCAGTCTTGCTGGTTTTGTTTATGCTGATTCTGCTTGTAGTTTTACGCGTTCACTTACGATTGGCTCGAGAGGTGATGATGTTAAATGTCTTCAAACATATCTTCAAAAAGATGGATATTTTATTTACAGCGGGGGAGCAACTGGTTATTTTGGCCCAATTACTAGAACAGCTGTTTCTAAGTGGCAAGCAGCAAACAGTGTTTCTCCAACTTTTGGTTTTTTCGGCCCGATTTCGCGGGCAAAATATAAAGAAATAATTAGCACCAAAACGCAAACAAAAACCGAGAGTTCGTCTCTTTCTTTACCCGCTGTCAGCGACAATGAAATTATTATTGATTCAACCGGCGTAAGCACAACCGAGAATTATATTGAAAAATTTTTAATTGACACAAGTTCCACTTCTACTTTTTCTTTTGACGCTAGAAAATTCAATTCTGTTATAAAAGACGAGAACGGAGTTTTTCTTTTTATTCCTGATCTTGCCGAGAAGACAATTCAAGACGGTGTGAATCAGAAAATAAAAGATTCGCTGTCTGTTAATAAAGAATTTATCAATGCCAAACTTGATTATTTTAAATCAATGAAAGTTTTTGGCGAGGCAATTGCCCTGCATAAAAAAATGATTGGCTTTGACAAGTTAACTTTGCAACTAGCCCAAAAAATATCGGATTTCGGCGACAATAAAATTTCAAAAACAGACCTTAGCAACTTTTTTGACCAATACAAAAATTTAGCTGAATCCGAGAGAAAAGAATTATTGAAAAAAGTCGGGCTTATCACACAAAAACCCAGCTTGTTGAAAAGAATTATTTCTATGTTTGGAATTGAAGACCAATTTTTAGCTCTGGCTGCTGGCTTGCCTCCTTTTGGTGGAAGAATCGGTATACCGTTTGATTGCGACTGCAGTTATTCTTATTTGATTTCAGTTGGACCGCCAACATCACCAATTTCCGGTTCTTTGATAGTGCCTTTTACTTTTCTTGCTTCCCCCCTTTTTTATATATGGGATTCTTTGCGACCAACGGCTTGGTGGCTTGGCTTATACAGTCCGGCAATAGTTCCATGTTTTGTTATTTCTTGTTGTCCATGTCCGGGCGGATGTTGCCCTTGTTGTATTCCAGTTGGTTTCGGTAATCTGATTTATATGACGGGAACGAGTTTGTAATTCTTAAAACATGGAACTTGAAACTTGGAACATTAAACCTAATAAGTTTCTTGGTCAGAATTTTTTGAAATCTAAAAAAATTGCCGAAGAAATTATTAAGGCGGCTGATTTGTCGTTGGATGATGTTGTTTTAGAAGTCGGGCCTGGCAAAGGTTTTTTAACAGAAGAGTTAATAAAAACCGGCGCAAAAATAATTGCCGTTGAAAAAGACAAGAATTTGGCAGAATTTTTAAAAGAAAAATTTACCGGCGTCAAAAATTTAGAAATAATAAATGCAGACATATTAAAATTTAAATCCGCCAACTGGCGGATAAAATTTAAAATTGTCGCTAACATCCCCTACTATATTACCTCGCATTTTCTGCGGAAATTTTTAGAAAGCGATCCGCCGGCTGGCGGACAGCCGTCTTTAATGGTTTTGATGTTGCAAAAAGAGGTGGCAGAGAGAATTGTAAGCAAAAAAGAAAGTTTATTATCTATCAGTGTTAAAGTTTACGGTTCACCGAAAATAATCAGGCGCGTGAAAGCGGGCAACTTCGAACCCAAACCAAAAGTGGATTCGGCAATTCTGAAAATTTCCGATATTTCAAAAAATTTTTTTGAAGAATTAAGAATCAGGAAATCGGTTTCCTTTATCACGGACAACAAGGGAAATGATACGGAAACTCGATTTCCCGATTCTTTAGAAAAAAACTTCTTTAGTGTTGTCAAAAATGGTTTTTCAAGCAAACGAAAACAACTTAAAAATAACTTAAAATTGTTGGACATCGGAAGTCTAACAAAGTGTGGAATCAGCGAGAAGGCCAGGGCAGAGGATTTATCCCCAGAAAACTGGAAATGTTTATACCAAAATCTCTATAAGTGATATAATAAAATTGGCTAAACAGCCGTATTTTTTGCGATATTTTCCAAGTAAAAAATTTATAATAATTTTATCGGCAATTATTATTGTCGGTCTGGGTTGTTTTTTGTTCTTTAAATATTTTAAAAAAAGTTCTTTGGGAAATAGTTTTAATTCCAGCCCAACAACTTATACAAAAAGCATTTTAGACAAAGACAGCGATAACGACGGCTTAAAAGATTGGGAAGAGGCGTTATGGAAAACAGACCCGAATAATCCTGATACGGATGGCGATGGCACTCCTGACGGAGAAGAGGTAAAATTAGAAAGGAATCCTGCGGTGGCGGGGCCGGATGACAAGTATACTGCTGAAGATTTTATTAACAATGCCAATATTTCTGCAAGCTCCAGTCCAGGCTCTCAGACAGAAGCTTTTTCTCAGGCATTTTTGGTTAAATATCTGATGTTAAAACAGCAGAACGGAACATTAGATGAAGCAGCTAAACAGGAACTGGTGAATTTTATGACATCGGGCATCATAACAAGCACTTCAGCGCTGGTTTATAAAATTTCAGACCTTAAAATTACAAATGATTCGTCATCCGCTGCGCTTAAAAATTATTCCGATAAAATGAACGCAATTTTTAATAAATACAAAAATCCGGCTCCGGGGGACGAGGTGCTGATTTTTCAGAGCGCGATGGAGAACGAAGACGCGGAAAAATTTGCCCAATTGGGCGCCAGCGTGGAAATGTATAAAAAAATGCAGGCCGATTTTCTGGCTGTTCTTATCCCAAAACTCTTGGCAGAATATCAATTAAAATTTTTAAACAGTTTGGCGGCGTTTGAAATAGAAATATTAAAGTTTGAAAATATGGAAACAGATCCTCTATCCGGGCTTGTGGCAATAGGAGAATATCAAAAAACTGTGCCCGATTATAATTCTTCTTTGGATAGCATAAATAAAATTTTGAATCAATGAGAAAAGCGGTTTTAATAAAATTCAATAAAATTACAATCGGGCTTGTTGTTCTATCTTTTGTTTTTTCTTCGTTTTTTTTAATCCCTCCCAAAAACACAAAGGCCGCTGGATTGGAAGTGCCGGTTAGCGAAGGTCAAATAAGAAGCAAAGAGATTAAGAATAGTGTTGGTATTTGGGGCGTTAAAATACCCCTTCCCAGCTGGGACAGTCTTGCCTGGATTGCGGCAAAAATGATGATCAGAACAATAACAAATAGCACGGTTAATTGGATAAATTCCGGATTTAAAGGCAGTCCCGCGTTTTTAACAGACCCGGGAGCATTTTTTAAAGATGTGGCTGACCAGACAAGCGGTGTTCTTTTAGAAGAATTGAAATTGACTAAACTATGCAATCCGTTATGGTTGAGATTGATTTTACCAAGGCCTAATATTTTTAATCAGAGATTGCAGTGTACATTCAGCAGAGTTGCTGGCAATGTTGCAGCCTTTGAACAAAATTTTCTCAGCGGAGGATGGGTTGGCTGGGCTGATTTTTATCAGCCCCAGAATAATATTTTCGGAACATATTTTGAATACACAGACGAACTTTACAACAGGCAAAGGGCTGCGTATCTAAACTATCAATCCGAACTCAGTCAAGGCAATGGATTTCTGTCTATTAAAGAATGCGCACAGAGAGATAATAAATTAATTGCCAATTGTGCCGGTTTGTCTAAAGAACAATGCGATAGAATTACCTGCGTAAAATGGGTAAATACCACTCCGGGAAATGTTATTGCTGAACAGCTTAATTTGAATCTTGGCAGTTCTATTCGTCAGCTTGAGGCAGCTGATGAAATGAATGAATCTTTGGCAGCCATTTTCAACGCGCTTATTAATCAACTGATAGGAAAAGGTTTGAGTTCTTTGAGTAAAACAGTCTTGGGCGTGGGAAGCGCTAACTGGTCAGACACTCCGCCCACGCAACTTGAGAAAGAAGCAAGTCTGACAGATCTTTACAACGCTCTTGAGACAGAGGTGAATTACAGCGACGCCAAGAAATCATCTTTAGACACAATTGATAGTATTATAAGCACCTTAAATTTATTAAAAGATTGCAATACCAGCATTGGCACAACAACGCCGGCTGAAGTGGATTTGCAGATAACCAATTTGATTAATACTATTAGGCCTCCTATTGCGGACGATTATAATCAATCTCAAGGTTTAATCAGTCAGGGGAATGATTATATAAATCAGATCTCAAATGTTACTGATTACACCAATTTGAATAAAATTATTAATAATTTCCAAACCCTGCTTTTACCTCTGATGCACACATCTGACGATTATACTGCTGCTGTTAATGAAAGCAATAGCCTTAACGCGCAATTGACTTCTGCGCAGCATGATTACAATCATTGTTTGCGGGAATTAGAAATATTAAACAGGGCGGCTAACCCACCCATTCCATGAGCAATAAAATTTTCAAAAATATTTTAATCGGACTGGTGCTGGTGACAGTAATTTTAGGGCCAATGCCGTTTGGAGTAGAAAAAGCGAAGGCGGTAGAATGTGATGCTACGGGAAATCCTCCTGGCTGCACCATAACAATCAATCCCAACCCTAATCCCACTCCCAATGCCAACTGGACTCAAAGTCAAAAAGAACAAATTGCTGCCGGTAAAACCGACGTGGATGAATTACAATGTATCGAAGGAGGTTTAAGTTTTAAAATAAATTTTGATGCTTGCGCGGCAAAGTTTCTTTATTATGTTGTGGTGATTCCATCGTCGTGGGTTCTCTGGTTTGCTGGCACAATTCTTAATCTCTCGGTTGATATTTCGCTGAGCGGGTCGCTTTTAAATGGGGATTTTATAAAAGACGGCTGGGCTGTTTGCCGGGATTTGGCAAATATGTTTTTCATTTTCATTATTCTTTTTATTGCCATTTCTATTATTCTCCAGTTGTCACAATATGGTTCCAAACAGCTTTTGATAAAAGTTGTCATAATCGCGCTTTTGATTAATTTCAGTTTGTTAATCTCGGGATTTATCATAGACGCCTCCAATATTTTAGCTTCATCTTTTTACGAAAAATTGAATAGTTACAGTGGAGGAAACTTAGCCTTAACCGCAGACAACGGTATATCAGCCATTTTTGTGAACGCATTTAATCCGCAGAAACTTTTGGGTGAGGAGACATTTATAAAATGGAGAGATGAAAAAGGAGCGGGACAAAGTTTGGTCGCTCTCATCATTCTTTTTTTAGTGGCCAGTATAGTGATATTGGTAGCCAGTTTTATTCTTTTTGCAGGCGCAATTTTGTTTGTCATTAGAATTGTACTTCTTTCCATTCTGATGATTTTGGCTCCTTTGGCGTTTTTATTTATGGCTGTGCCGGGATTAGGAGGATATGCCAGCCAATGGTGGAGAAAACTTTTTGAACAGGCGTTTTTTGCTCCGGCTTTTTTGTTTTTATTCTATCTGGCGGCAATGATGGTTAATTCAGATTTTTATAAAGGAGTGTCAAGATTAATGGATTCGGTAACCCAGGGTAAGGACGGGATGACTGGCTTTTTGGGAGCCATTGGGGCAGTTGTTCTTCCCTTTATTATCGTGGCAATTTTTATGATTTGCTGTCTGGTAATTGCCAAACAAATGGGTGCAATGGGCGCGGGCACGGTTATGGGTTGGGGCGATAAAATGAAAAAGGGCGCGCAGGGATACGCGGGTAAAATTCCGGGCAGAACAGCAAGAAGAATGGCTGCGCCGTTGGCTGAGAAAGTAGCGACAAGCAGTAATTGGGCAGCGAGAGCGATAAGAACCATTCCGGGAGTAACAAGAGGAACGGCAGCAATAGCTGCGGCGCAAAGAAAGAAAGTTGAAGACATCCAAAAAGATTATACCAAGTATTCAACCCCAGAATTAAGAAATATGGTTTCCATGACATCAAAATTAAAACCCCTTACCAGAACCGCCATTATGAAAGAATTGTCAGGCAGAAATGCGCTTAAGACAGGAGAGGGTTTGAAGGCGGCATTTGGAAACGAGGAAAGCAGGTTGAAAGATCATAGAATATATATGAAACGATATGGAATGACCAAAGAGTTGACTGATTTTGATAAATTGAGACCAGATATTATTGATGAAAATACAGAGACAGGAAAGGACGAAGAAGGTAAACCAAAATGGAGAGGCGTAAGAGATAAGGCCCTGGCAAAAGCCAACTGGGAAAATATGGATAAAGACACTGTTAAGAAAATTTTCAGCGACGAAAATCCACATAAAGAAAATGATACAAATGCCATTATCAAGGGCTCAACCTCAAGCGCCATTAAAAAATTAGTTGAAGATGTCGGCGGAAAGGCAGAGGCGGATTTCTTTGACGCTCTTAAAAAACTTGGAAATACTGTGGAGGATATTGCTGACAAACTTGCAAGCAAGGATATTGGCAATTACTCTTTGGCATCTTGGGTCAGAAGCGGTCCCGGTAGGCCGATAATGAACGTTCATGGCATAGAATCAAAAGAAAAAGAAGAAAAACCCGAACAAGAAAAGGCGCGAGAAGATTTTAAGAAATTATTTCCCAACACATAATTAATTTTATGAAATATACCCCCGAGCAATTAAGAAAAATTTATTTGAGCCTTCCCAAAGATGTGCAGGATGCGATTTTCAGCGTGGACAGCGCGGAGACGATCCAGGCCATTGCCAAGAAAAATAATCTCAACGTGGCTCAGATGGGGGAGTTGGCTGATGAGACTGGTTTGCTCATGCTGGGGCTGACGAAAACTGGTGATTTTATTGCCAATTTGGCTCAGAGAATGAATGTTGATAAAGTTAACGCAAAAAATGTTGCTGATGAAATTAATTCGCAGATTTTTTCCAGAATTAGAGAATCGTTAAAAAAAATACAAGGAATAGTCACGACGCCGGCTCTGACTTCACCAGAGGCGGGTGAGGTTAGGCGCGAAGAAATTATAAAAGAGATAGAAAAAGACGAATCCGCCTCATCGGCGGACAAGATTCCCGCCATTATGCAGGGTACGATACAAGTAAAAGACGAAGTTTTTACAATGCCGAAAGAAGAAAAAAAATACCAGGGAGTTGACCCTTATCACGAGGCTATTGACCCAAGAGAAAAAAAATTATGAGATTTCAGGTTCCACAATTTATAGAAGTAGAAAGTAAAATATTCGGCCCACTTACTTTTAAGCAATTCATTTATTTGCTTGGTGGGGCCGGCATTATTTTTCTGCTTTATGTTTTTCTACCTTTTTGGTTGATGATTATTCCTGCTATGGCAGTGGCCGGATTTTCTTTGGCTCTGGCATTTTATAAAATCAACAACCAGCCATTTGTAAAAGTGGTTGAGAATGCCTTAAAATATTTTTCTTCCGCTAGATTATATCTATGGAAAAAACTGCCTCCTCGGCAGTCCGCCGAAAGGGCGGAGTTGCCCAAAAAACAGCCAGAGCAGGTTTATATGCCCAAACTTACCCAAAGCAAATTAAAGGATTTGGCCTGGAGTTTGGATATAAAAGAAAAACATGAATGAAAAACCGACACAAGAGATAATACCGATACAGGAGATAAGGGATGGGGTGGTGATTTTAAAAGACGGCTCAATGAAAATTATTTTGATGGCCTCTACCCTAAACTTCGCCCTTAAATCAGAAGACGAAAGAAACGCCATTGTTTTGCAGTACCAAAATTTTTTAAATTCTCTTGATTTTCCAGTCCAGTTTTTTATGGAATCAAGAAAATTGGATATAAATCCCTATCTCAATCTTTTGCAGGATGCAGAAGGGAAACAGACCAACGACCTGCTTAAAATTCAAACCCGCGAATATATGGAATTTGTGAAAAGTTTCGTCAAGGCGACAAACATCGTTTCCAAAAATTTTTATATTGTTGTTTCTTATACGCAATCACTAATCGGGTCAAAAAAGGGGATACTGGCGGACTTAGGCAGTCTTATTGGCGGTAAAAAAGAACAGAATCAAAATAATGGAGACAATTTTGAGGAGAAAAAACTTCAGCTCCAGCAGAGGGCGGACGTCGTCTATCAGGGTCTTGTGAGATGTGGAATAAGAATTGCCATTTTAGACACGGAGCAGTTGATAGAGCTTTTTTACAAGCTTTTTAATCCGGGAGAATTGGAAAAAGAAGTAGTTCAATAATTTTATGGCATTAGAAGATATTTTTAAAAAAGGGGAACGGAAAGAAGAGGGAATGGAAATCATGCCAGTTATTCCGCAGGAGATTTACGAGGCAGGCGTTTTAAGACTGCAGGACGTTATTGCTCCCTCTGCCTTTCAGGTTAATTCCAATTATTTGAGAATCGGGAGCAAGGTGGCAAGGGTTCTTTTTGTAATGTCTTACCCGCGTTTTCTCTCCAGCGAGTGGTTTTCTCCTGTTATTAATCTGGATAAAGTTTTTGACGTTTCCATTTTTATTCATCTTGTAGACACATCTTCTGTTCTGCGCCAACTGCAGAAAAAAGTGGCTGAAGTTCAGTCGCAGATACACACCAAAGAGGAAAAGGGTTTGGTGCGCGATCCAATGCTCGACACTGCCTATCAAGATCTGGAAGATTTGCGCGACAAGCTCCAGCAGGCGCAGGAAAAATTATTTAATGTCGGGCTTTACCTCACGATTTACGGAGACACCCTGGAAGATTTAGACAGAACAGAGGTGGAAATAAGGTCAATTTTAGAGTCAAAGCTTGTTTATGTTAAGCCGGCGCTTTTCCAACAGGAACAGGGTTTCCACACTGTTCTTCCATTGGGAACCGATGAACTTGGAATTAACACACAATTAAATTCTTCTCCAGCCTCAAGCCTTTTTCCGTTTGTTTCTTTTGACCTTTCGTCAGACAAAGGCATTCTTTACGGCACAAACATGCATAATAATAGTCTGGTTCTTTTTGACAGGTTTTCTCTGGAAAATTACAATTCTGTTATTTTTGCTAAGGCCGGAGCAGGAAAATCATTTGCCACCAAGCTTGAGGTGCTGCGCACATTAATGTTTGATACGGAAGTAATCTGTCTTGACCCCGAGAGCGAATATAAATATTTGGCTGAGGCCGTTGACGGCAGGTATTTTAATATTTCTTTAAATTCCAATCACCATATCAATCCCTTTGACCTCCCGCCAATTGGGGAGGATGAAACTCCAGCTGATATCCTACGGTCAAATATTATTAGTTTGGTCGGACTTTTCAGACTGATGCTGGGAGGTATCACGGCAGAGGAAGATGCCATTTTGGACCGTGCCATTACAGAGACTTATGCCAGCAGGGATATTACGCCGGATACAAATTTTTCTAATATTGCACCCCCGCTTCTTTCTGATTTGGAAATAGTTTTGGCCGGCATGCAGGGCGGAGAATCATTGGCTCAAAGATTGAGTAAGTACACCAAGGGCACTTGGTCAGGATTTATCAACCAGCCGACCAATGTTGATATAAATAAAAAACTGATTGTTTTTTCCATAAGAGATATGGAAGATGAACTTAGGCCAATCGGCATGTATCTCATTACGCATTATATCTGGAATGCCATTAGGAGAGAAATTAAAAAAAGATTGCTGGTTATAGACGAGGCGTGGTGGATGATGAAGTATAAGGATACAGCTTCTTTTCTTTACGGCATTGCCAAGAGATGCAGAAAATATTATTTAGGCCTTGCCACGGTCACCCAGGATGTAAACGATTTTCTTTCTTCGCCATACGGCGTACCCATTATCACCAACTCTTCTATCCAGATTTTATTGAAACAGTCGCCGGCCACAATTGATTCCGTGCAAAAAACATTCAATCTCACTGAAGAGGAAAAATTTATGCTTTTGGAATCAGATGTGGGGGAGGGGATATTTTTTGCCGGGCTGAAGCACGTGGCAATAAAAATTAGAGCCTCTTATACAGAAGAGCAAATTATCACTTCAGACCCAAGCCAGCTTTTGGCCATTAAAAAGGCAAAAGAAGAATTTGCGATAACGCAACAATAATTTATGGATGATATAACAATAACAGAAGAAGAGAGAATGGCAAATTTGCAGGAAGCCCGTTTGGAATCGACAAATCAGACCCAGACAGAAAATACAGATAAACCTAAGCTTCTTGATGCGCCCCTTTCTTTTGGCAAAAAAGTTTCCCAGCACTGGCTGATTCTGGTTGTGGCAGTATTTTTTGATTTGCTGGGCATAATTCCAGTTATCGGTGTTGCTTTTAATGCAATTTTTGGCGCGATTTTATGGCTATATTTCGGCTCCAAAAAGAAAAAGGGCGGGTCGGAATTATTAAAAATAGCTCTGCCTATTGGCTTGGGCAGTATTATAGATTTTTTTATAGGCATTTTGCCGGTCAACATTGGCGCGGCATTGATAAGGATAGCGTTGAATTAAAATATGTTATAAAATTTAATTATGACAGGAAAAATATTAAAAATTTTATTTATCTTTCTATTGTTCCTGTTTTTTGTTTGGACTAAGACAAATGCCGCTGGAGAGAATTTAAACCTTGATATTATTCCAGAAATCCCCGGACCCAACCAGGACGTGATAGTTTCTGTTTCCAGTTATAGTTATGATTTGGACAGGGCCAGCATAACGTGGTTTCTAAACGGGCAAAAAAAATTAACCGGCATCGGAGAAAAAAGTTTTTCGTTTAAAACGGGAGAAATTGGGTCAAACAATAATATTTCTGTTTCAATTTATACTTCAGATGGAGTGCAAATCAATAAAAGTTTAAATTTCAAGCCTGCCTCAGTTGATCTTTTGTGGACAGCATTGAATTATACACCATCTTTTTATAAAGGAAGGGCATTGCCCAGCTTTGGTTCGCTTGTGAAATTTACCGTAATTCCACATTTTTCCAATAATTCCAATCTGGTTTATGACTGGTCTTCTGGTTATAAAAAATTTCCAAGTTCATCGGGTCTGGGTAAATCTTCTTTTACTTTTATGATGGGAAATGATTTAAGCGCAGAGGAAATTACTGTCACCGTAAGTAATTATGACCAAAGCGAGCTTGCCGTTGCCAGCGTAAACGTTGTTCCAGTGGAAACAGAAATAGTTTTTTATAAAGATGATCCGCTTAAAGGCCCTCAATATAACAATGTTTTAAGCGGTGAGTTTTCTTTGACTGAAGAAAATATTATTTTAAGAGCAGAACCTTTTTATTTTTCTATAAGCGATTTAACCAAACTTGTTTATGACTGGTTTATGAACGACAATTCTGTAAAAGCGGAATCTCTGCCCAACGAGCTTTCTTTAAACACCGGCGGGCAATCTGGTTCGTCTGATGTCGGTTTGAATTTAAGTAATTCATCAAATCTTTTTCAGTATGCAACAAATAATATAAAGTTTAATTATTGATAAATTATGGAAGAAAAAATAAAGAAAATAATGGCAGTCACCATGCAGCCATTAACCAAGATCACACAAGGCACGTCGCCGCCAGCCGGTTTGTCTGGTTACCTTCAATGGCTTTTTACTTTTGCCTTGGCCGTGGCCGCTGCCGCGGCAGTTGTTCAGATTATTATCGGCGGAGTGCAGATTATGATGAGCGGGGCAAATGAATCTATGCTGGCCAGCGCCAAGAAAAGAATCAGCGACGCACTTTGGGGGCTTTTGCTTGCCCTAAGCGTTTGGCTTATTCTTTGGACAATTAATCCAGATTTATTAAGTTTAAGAATGCCATGAGCAAAAAAATTATTATTATCATAATTATTATTTTAGTCCTGGCAGCTGGCGGTATTTGGTTTTACTTAAGACAGACAGGGAAAATTCCCGGAGAGCCGATTTCCATTAGCAATCTTTTTCCGTCATCAGGCGAAAATAATATAAATCTTCCCAGTGGCAACAATAATTCAACCGGAGGAAATGGGTTGCCTACAGGAGGTGGCACTTCCCAAAATATTTTTCTTCAGCTCACAACAGATTCTGTAAGCGGAGCTGCTTGGTCCAGCACAACAGTAAAATATATAGAGCAGGCAACAGGCAATATTTACGAAATTTTACCTGACGGCCAGAATAAAAAAAGAATCACCAACACAACCATATTAAAAACATTTGATGCCTCATGGTCAAAAGACGCCAATAAATTAATCTTAAAATATTTTGACAATACTGACAGCGCCTACCCCAGCATTAAAAATTTTATGGCAACTATCAAAAATTCCACAACCACTGAACTTGGCTCTTTGAGCGGAATATTTTTACCCAATGGTTCAAAAGAGGCGCTCATCTCACCATTTGAGGATAAAATATTTTATTTTACAGGTTCTAATAATATTACAAACGGAGTCATTGCCGGTCTTGATAACAAAAAACAAGCCAATATTTTTTCTTCGTCTTTTGGAGAGTTTTTGGTTGATTGGCCGGTAAAAAATACTATTACTCTTTTAACAAAGCCGTCAGCCATGGCAGAAGGTTTTTTCTACACATTGGACGCAAAAACAGGCAAGCTCACAAAAATTTTGGGCAATCTTTACGGCCTGACTGCCTTGCTCTCGCCGGATGGCCAAAAGGTTTTTTACAGTTATTTCAATAACGGTTCGCTGGCGTCAAAAATTTTTGATGTGAAAAATAAAACAGACCAATCGCTTGATATAACCACTTTAGCTGATAAATGTGTCTGGAGTTTGCTTAATAAAAATATTATTTATTGCGCAGTTCCGCAAAATTTTCCATCCGCTAATTATCCAGACGACTGGTATATGGGAATTGTTTTTTTTAATGACAACATCTGGCAAAAAGATTTGTCCACAGGCGAAACAAAAGTTTTAGTTGAAAACACAAATACCGATGCAATAAATCTCTTTTTAAGCGCGAGTGAAAATTACCTCTTCTTCACAAACAAAAAAGATAATACTCTCTGGAGTGTCAAACTAAAATAAATATATGGATAAAAAAAGTTTTATAATTATTATTAGTGCGATATTATTAATTACTGCGGTAAGTTATATTGTTATTACAAAAATAAAAAAAACACCAGATAATACTGATATTACAGAATGGCAGACTTATCAACACAAAGATTGGAACTTTGAAATAAAATATCCAAAAGACTGGCAGGTTGATAAATTAGGTTTCGAAATCTCAAATATTCCCAATGACAGAGAATCTAAGGATTTTGCAAAAAAAGATTTTGCGAGGGTGATTTTTGTGAGAAAATTTTGTCAAACCTCAGGACCGCTTGCCGTTGGGCAAAATGATGTTTTTGTGGAAAGATTACCTCAAACAGAAGATAGCGAGGCGGTGTTTGAAAAAACGGTTTGTAGCCAGAGTGGGATAGAAATGTTGCTTCAAGTTCGTTCTAGGCCTGATAACAGAGACGAGTACGAAAAGATTTTGAATCAGGTTGCCGGGAGTTTAAAATTTGCTTCTACTCCAACTTCATGGCAGACATATACCAACGAAAGATTCGGTTTCCAAATGAATTATCCGGCAACGGATTCTAGATTTAGTTTAGTTCCAAGCAATGATTCCAGTTATGATTCATTGCATCTAAATCTCGTTCTTGAAATAAAAACAACTGACTTTTATGGCAAGGAAGAATGGGGAACCACTGGTTATACAATTTCCGTGGATTTAACAAATTATTATTCCAGCAATTCCGAATATTTGGACAAAAATGCCAGTTTGGGCGGAAAAACAACATTTAATAATATTGAAGCCATACGTTTAGCAGATGGGAAATGGGGTTGTCCTTCATATTTATTTTTTGGTGAAGACAGGGTGCATGACGGAATATTTAAGCACAGCGGAATATACGAAATTACTGATCCAAATTGCATAAGCATTATGGCTGATGATAGAATTCAACAGATTAATCAAAGTTTTAAATTAATGTATTCAGGTGATACAGAGTAATCTTATTTTTGAAACTAAAATAAAAGAGGAATCAAAAGCAGCGCCACGATGTTTACCACTTTTATCATTGGGTTGATTGCTGGGCCTGCCGTGTCTTTGTAAGGGTCGCCCACTGTGTCGCCGGTTACGGCCGCCTGATGAGCAAAAGATTTTTTGCCTCCATAATTTCCTTCTTCAATATATTTTTTGGCATTGTCCCATGCAGCTCCGCCCGAGGTCATGGAAATGGCCACAAAAATTCCGGTGACAATGGAACCGACAAGCAATCCGCCCAGCGCCTTTGCGCCCAAAATAATTCCAACTAAAATTGGAATGACAACAGGCAGAAGAGCGGGAATAATCATTTCTTTTATGGCAGATTTAGTGACAATGTCAACGCATCTTGCGTAATCAGGCCTTGCTGTTCCTTCCATAATTCCTGGAATTTCTTTAAATTGCCTTCTCACTTCCTTAACAACGCTTCCTGCTGTCTTGCCAACAGCGCGCATGGAAATGGAGCCGAAGAGGTAGGGGATGAGTCCGCCGATTAAAAGTCCAACAATAATTTTCGGGTCATCAAGATTAAAATTTATTGCGCCGGCGCCGGGAATAATTTTTCTAATCTCTTCTATATAAGAAGAAAATAAGACAATGGCTGCCAATCCGGCAGAACCAATGGCATATCCCTTTGTCACTGCTTTGGTTGTGTTGCCAACAGCGTCTAACGGGTCAGTGACGTTTCTCACTGATTCCGGCAGACCAGCCATTTCCGCAATTCCGCCGGCGTTGTCAGTGATTGGGCCAAAGGCATCAATGGCTACAATTATTCCGACCATGGAAAGCATGCTCATTGTTGCCAGAGCAATCCCGTAAATTCCGGCAAAATAATAAGAGGCGAGAATGCCAAGGACAATTACAATAACCGGCAAAGCAGTTGCTTCCATTCCAACAGAGAGGCCGGTGATGATATTTGTGCCGTGGCCGGTTTCCGATGATTTGGCAATTGATTTAACCGGCCGGAATTTTTTGGAAGTGTAATATTCTGTAATGAGAACAATTAAACCGGTAATTAAAATTCCTACGACAAGCGGTGCAAATAAAGTTTTGTTTTTTGTAACGAACCAGAATCCTATGAGTGATAAAACACTTGAGGCAATAAGCCCTTTATATAGCGCACCCATGATGTAATTTTTCTTTCCCAAACGCACAAAAAAAGTTCCCAATATTGACGCCAAAATTGCAATACCTCCGATTAAAAGAGGAAGAGTGATAAGAAATTGAGTTGTAGGAAAAAGAAGGTTGCTTAGAATCATTGCAGCAATAGTTGTGACAGCATAAGTTTCAAAAAGGTCAGCTGCCATGCCAGCGCAGTCGCCGACATTATCGCCGACATTATCTGCAATAACAGCTGGATTTCTCGGGTCGTCTTCGGGAATACCAGCCTCAACTTTTCCCACCAAATCTGCACCTACATCAGCGGCCTTGGTAAAAATTCCTCCGCCCAAACGGGCAAAAACAGAAATTAAACTCCCGCCAAAGGCAAGCCCGATAAGAGCATTAATATCTTTTGTTAAAAAATAAAAAACAGAAACAGAAAAAAGCGCCAAGCCTACAACCATAAAACCTGTTACAGAACCGCCCTTAAAGGCCAGATTCAATGCTTGTTTTAATCCTGATTTAGCTGCCTCTGCTGTTCTGACATTGGCCTTAACAGAAATTTTCATGCCGATATAACCAGCAAGTCCAGATGCAATGGCACCGACTATAAAACCCAGCATTGTTAATAAATTTATAAAAGCGCCGATTAATATGGCGATAATAACTGCAACCATTGCCACTGTCTTGTATTGTCTTTTAAGATAGGCATTGGCGCCGATTTCAATGGCCCGGGCAATTTCTTTCATCTTTTCGTCACCGCTCGGCTTTTTTGTAATTTGCCAATATAGAAAAAATGCGTAGATAACGGCTATCAATGAAGAAGTGACAGCAAAATATATCATAATAAAATATAAAATTATTAACTTATAATTCCATCTCCCTCTACTTCTCCCTCTTCATTTGCTGTTGCCACTGACTTGCCTTCACGAGAACGAATATCCAGTTTCCAACCGGTTAATTTTGCTGCCAGCCTGACATTCTGCCCGGCCCTGCCAATAGCCAGAGAAAGCTGGTTTTCGTCAACCATGACCTCAGCCTCTCCGCCAGCTGGCGGATGTTTTTCTTTTATTTCTACGTCTAATATTTTTGCAGGAGAAAGGGCATTCGATATCAGTTGGGCCAGGTCTTTTGACCATTCTATAATATCTATTTTTTCTCCGCCCAGTTCAGAGATGATAGTGTTCACGCGCGTTCCTTTTTGCCCCACACAGGAACCAACAGGATCAACATCGTCCTGATTAGAGGCCACTGCTATTTTGGAGCGCGAACCAGCCTCGCGAGCAATACTTTTTATTTCCACAATACCCGAGGCTATTTCCGGAACCTCCATTTCAAAAAGTTTTGATATCATTTTGGGATGTGAGCGGGAGAGAAAGAGGTTGATTCCCTTGGGCGTTTCCTCAACCAAAAAGAGAAGCGCCTTTATTCTTTCTCCCAGCCGATATGATTCTCCTCTGATTTGCTCGTCCCTCGGGAGAATTGCCACAGCCCTGTTGAGATCTATAAAAACATTACCTCCTTCTATTCTCTGGACAATGCCGCTCACCAGTTCTCCTTGTTTGTTTTTAAATTCTTTAAAAACTGATTCTCTTTCCGCCTCTCTTAGTTTTTGGATGATGACTTGTTTGGCTGTTTGACTTGCAATTCGGCCGTAATCCTTTTTTGTTTCCAGAGGAAAAACAAGCTCCTCGTCTGGTTTTATACCCTTTTTTATTTTTTGGGCCTCATCAAGCATAATGTGGTGTTCAGGATTGAAACGTACCTTTTTTGCTTCAACATCTGATGTTTCTTGATCTTCAGGAATAATCATTGAGTCGTCAACAACTATTTTTATTTGCGAAAATTCCGTACTGCCGGTTTTCAAATCAAATTTAGCCCTTATTATCTGGCCCTTTTTGCCATAATCTTTTTTGTAGGCAGTTGCCAAAGCATCCTCAATTGCCTCAAGGAGTTTTTCTCTTGATATGCCTCTTTCGGCCTCTATTTGCTCTAAACTTGCCTCTAAAGCTTTTAAGTCCATATTTTTAAGTATTATTTTAAAACGAGTCCCGCCTGGCGGGACTACTGTATTTAAATATAGACGATATTGTTTTCTTGTCAAGAAAAAGTTTGGTATAATATTGGTATATGAAATGTAAAAAATTTTTTAATAATCTTTTAGAGCCGCTTAATTTTAAAAAAGAATGCACGAGATACGGAATAAGCATCTGGCAGTGCCCGCAGTTTCTATTTTTGGTTCTCGGTGTAGTTATTATTCTGTCTATTATTATCACCTATATTCTTGCCCAGCAATACGTGGAACCATTGATAGTGGCGCTTATTGTATTAATAATGACGGGAATTCTTTTGATTATCAGTTTTATTATTGTTTCTTCTTTTGAGCGCATTGTGGATACGTCAAGGTCAAAGTCTGAATTTATAGGCATTATGTCTCACCGACTAAGAACACCGCTTTCGGCAATCAAATGGCAGCTGGATCTTTTAATGAGCGAAAAAATAAACCTTGATGAGCAAAAAGCAAAAACATCTTTGTTTGAAATAAGAAATCAGAACGAGAAAATGATAAATATAATCAATAATCTTTTAGATCTGAACCACATTGAGGATAAAAATCTCATTCTTTTCCCGTCAGCCTTTTCTTTAGGCAAGGTGGTAGAGGAGGTGGTTGGGCTGGAGAGCCCTGTTGCCAGCAGGGCAAATTTGATTATTACCGTGGATACCCTGGAAAGCATGTCTGATGTCTGGGGCGACAGAATGAAGGTTAAAAACATAGTTTATCATCTTTTGGATAATGCCATCCGTTACAGCGCCAGGAAAGGGAAAATTACAATAACTCTTGAGACCCAAGGAAATTTTGTGAGATTTTTAATTGCCGACGAGGGAATGGGTATTTCTCAAAAAGATTCAAACAAGGTTTTTGAAAAATTTTTCCGCGGGCGCGACATTTTAAATTATCAGACAGAGGGAACAGGAATAGGTCTTTTTATAGCCAAGGCCATTGTTGAGAAATCCGGCGGGAAAATAGGATTTTCCAGCATTGAGGGCAGGGGGTCAACATTTTGGTTTACCCTGCCCATAGCCAAAGCCAATAATACGAAATGAAAAGAATTCTTTTAATAGAAGATGAAATGAGGCTCCATAAAGTTTTTGAAGAACTTTTTAGGGCTGAAAATTTTGAGCTTATTTCTGCTTATGACGGCCAATCTGGGATAAATATGGCTGAGGAGAGAATGCCAGACCTCATAATTCTTGATTTGATATTACCCAGAAAAAACGGTTTTGAGGTGCTGGAGGAATTCAAAAAAAACCCTAATTTAGAAAAAACACCGGTTATAGTTTTGACCAATCTGGAAAGCTCGCAGGATATTGAGAGGGCTTTGTCTCTTGGGGCCTATACTTATCTTGTAAAAGCCAATTATTCTCTGGAAAGCATTTTTGAAAAGATAAAAGAAATTTTTGACAAGTATGAACATTGATGACCAGCAATTAAAACTTTTTCTGCTTGATACCGGTCTTGTCACAAGCAAGGATATTCTTGACGCGGAAAACGAGGTTAAGAAAAAGGGCGGCAGGCTGGAAAGTGTTTTGGTAAGTCAGGGCAAGGTTACAGAAGAGGACATGGCCAGGCTCCAGGCCTATATTCTCGGTATTCCGTTTATCAGTCTGGCAAAAGAAAAAATAGATGCAGCAGTTTTGAATCTCATTCCCGAACCAATTGCCAGAACCCACAACATTGTGGCTTACAAAAAAAACGATAAGGAACTGGAAGTCGCAATGCTTGACCCGCAGGACCTTGAGACCATTGATTTTGTAAAAAAGAAATCAAGCTTTAAAATCTTCCCGCGGCTGACAGACAAGACCTCAATGAAAAACGCTCTTTCCCAGTATCAAAAAACTCTTCAGGCGGAATTCAGTGATCTTGTGCAGAAAGAGGTTGAATCTTTGAAAATTATTCAGGAAGAAGGAGAAGAAATGAAGGGAGAAGACCTTAAAAAACTGGCAGAAGACATACCAGTGGTGAGAATTGTTGACACTCTTTTGAACCACGCCATTTTGCAGAGGGCCTCTGACATCCACATCGAGCCGTTAGAAAAAGAAGTTGTTGTCCGCTACAGAATAGACGGCATTCTTCATGATGCCATGGTTTTGCCGGGAAAGGTTGCGCCCGGGCTTATTGCCAGAATAAAAATTCTTTCCAATTTAAAAATAGACGAAAAGCGTTTGCCCCAAGACGGAAGATTTAAAATAGAGACGCCGGAGGAAAAAGTTTCCTTCCGTGTTTCCATTCTGCCTGTTTACAACGGAGAAAAAGTGGTGATGAGATTGCTTCATGAAAATGCCAAGGGTTTTTCTTTGGAGACGCTTGGTTTTACTGCCGAGCAGGTTGATACTTTGCATTCTGCAATTAAAAAGCCGGTGGGTATGACACTTACAACTGGGCCTACGGGATGTGGCAAAACAACCACGCTTTATACCATGCTTGATATTTTAAATACGCCGGAGGTAAACATTTCCACAATAGAAGATCCCATAGAGTATCAAATGCCGAGGGTTAATCAGACTCAGGTTCGGCCCGATATCGGCTTGACCTTTGCCAACGGCCTGCGTTCTCTTGTGAGACAGGACCCGAATATCATCATGGTTGGCGAGATTAGAGATAATGAGACAGCCTCTCTGGCTATTAACGCCGCCCTCACAGGCCATTTGGTTCTTTCCACTCTTCATACCAATTCTGCAGCCGGTTCCATGCCCCGTCTTCTGGATATGAAGGTGGAGCCGTTTTTGCTCGCCTCTACGCTTAATGTTGTCATTGCCCAGAGATTGGTGAGGCGTCTCTGTTCAAACAAGGAAAAATATTTTTTAAACAAAGACCAGCTGGAAAACTTAAAAAAGGAAGTTGACCTTGAGAGGGTGCTTAAATTTTTAAGAGATGAAAAAGTTGTTGACAGCAAGACAACTTGGGAAAAAATTCCTTTTTACAGGCCCAAGCCGTCCAAAGACTGCGAAGACGGGTACAAAGACAGAATCGGTATTCATGAAGTCCTGAAGATGACAGAATCAGTAAAAGCACTCATCATGGCCAACGCCACTTCCGATGATATAGAAAGGCAGGCAAAAAAAGAGGGAATGATGACAATGCTTGAAGACGGTATTCTCAAGGCCAGCCAGGGAATCACAAGCATAGAAGAAATATTAAGAGTAACAAGAGAATAAAAACGTAATGCGTAATTGGAATTCTGCTACTTTTGTTTTTTATTTTTGAACACTTTTCTGCTATCGCCTGAAAAGTGTTATTCATTTTATTTTAAGCCAAATTTTGTGTGCTTGACTTTTTAATTTGTTGGGTGTATAATATAAACAGAATTTGAACTTTTCATAACGGCCTAATAAGGCAGAAAGAGGACTTGCGATGAAAGACGCAACCCTAGAACAAGGGACCAAGGTTCTCACTTTGATCTCGCAGCAAGAAACTCCGTGTGAGCAACTTCAGAAGTTGCTCTCCTCCGGACTTCTCGCTGATCTCTTAAACGCCAATGTCGCTGAAATCAATCGCGACGAATTCCGGAGAGTCATCGGTCTCAAGCCGTTCTATGTATTCACTCCACCTCCGGGCGGCCGTGTCCATATCGTTACCGTGCCGGTTGTCCAAGACCGGCCGTGGAACGAGGCAGTCCGCGCTGCCGGACCTAACACTCCAGATAACTACGACGTCTGGAAAGTCGGCGATCTGTATCCTGCGACCGGCGCCGGCATCGCGCAGACCAAACTTGTTCTCGTCAACTTCGGCCCACAAGGCGGCAGTTTGGCCAAGGCCATTGCCTGGGCCGAGCAGTACAATCTCAAAAAGACCAACCCACGTCAGGTGTTTGCAATCGGCGAACACAAGCCCCAGCTTCACCGCGAGCTCGGCATGAACCCGATGTATGTGGTAGCCACGGAAGAGTGTTCTTTCGAGGGCGACCGTCAGGTTTGCGACGTCTGGTGGGGTGACGCGGAGCGCGAGGTCAGTCTGTACTGGACTGGTATCGTGGGCTCTGTGGACGGCTGGTTCGCTTTCCTCTGCGAGTCGTAGCGCTTTGTCCCGCCATCGGCGGGATTGGGACCTTGGGATCCTTTGGATCCCTTGGTCCCTTTTTAATTTTTACAAAAACTTTTTAATAAGTTAAAATAATAGTATGCAGTTTTCTTATGTTGCCAAGAAATTGAGCGGGGAAGAAAAAAGCGGTGTGGTGGAGGCCAAAGACCGTTTTGAAGTTGCGAATATTCTGCGCCAGGGTGGTTATACTGTTATTTCCTGCGAAGAAAAAAAGGAATCAAAAAGGAAAAATATTCTTTTTTTTCTTCCCCAATCTGTTTCCGTAACAGACAAAATGATTTTCAGCAGAAATCTTGGAGTGATGATTTCTGCCGGCCTTGCAATCACCAGGTCCTTGGACGTTTTACAGAAACAGACAGGAAATAAAAGATTTAAAAAAATAATTTTGAGCTTGATGGATTCAGTCAATAAGGGCAGGCCGTTGAGCGAGGCGATGAAAGATTATCCCAAAATTTTTTCCTCTCTTTTTATTGCCATGGTTAAGGTGGGCGAGGAGAGCGGAAAATTAAGCGAGGCGCTGAAACTTACCGCAGACCAGCTGGAAAAAGACCACAATCTTACAAAAAAAATAAAGGGCGCAATGATTTATCCGTCAATCATTGTCGTGACCATGATTTTGATCGGCATCTTAATGTTTATTTATGTTGTGCCCACCCTTGTTTCCACTTTTAAGGACCTCAGTATTGATTTGCCCCTAAGCACCAAGGTCATTATTTTTATCAGCGATTTTTTCACCGGTCATATTATTCTTGTGCTTTCTTCTATTACATTTTTGGTTTTTCTGTTTATTTGGGCCGTTGGAACAAACAGAGGCAAAAAACTTATAGCTAACTTTCTTTTAAAGATGCCTCTCATTTCTCCCATAACAAAAAAGGTAAATTCTGCCCGCACCTGCCGGACCCTGGCCTCGCTTGTTTCCTCGGGCGTAAATATTATTGAAAGTCTTTCCATTACCAAAGACGTTCTGCAGAATTATCATTATAAAAATGTTTTAGGAGAGGCTGCAGTATCTGTTCAAAAGGGAACTCCGATGTCAGAAATCTTTAAAAACGCCGATAAATTTTATCCCGTTTTAGTCGGCGAGATGATGGCTGTGGGCGAGGAAACCGGCAAACTCTCGGAGATGCTTATGAGGCTGGCGGGTTTTTATGAAGAGGAAGTGGAGGAGGCGACGAAAGATTTGACCACGGTAATAGAACCCCTGCTTATGATTGTCATCGGCGCTGTTGTCGGATTTTTCGCCGTTTCTATGATCCAGCCCATGTATTCAATGATGAGCGGAATATAAAAATATGAAGAAAGGTTTTACCTTAATAGAAATATTAGTGGCACTGGGAATCATTGTTCTTTTATGCGTGATTATAATAGGCTCTTTTTCATCATTCAGAAAAAGCCAAAATTTCAATAACGCCATAGAGGATACAATCTCTATTTTTAATTCTGCCAGAGCAAAAACTCTCTCTTCGGAGAATGCCTCGCAATATGGCATTCATCTAGACAGTTCCAAGGCCACGCTTTTTAAGGGAACAGTATTTTCTCAAACAGATCCCAATAATCAAATAATAAATTTGGACTCCTCGATTGAGATAGTAAATATAAGCATCAATGGGGGAGGAAGCGATGTTGTTTTTAACCGCCTCAAGGGCGACACAAGCGACCATGGTTCTTTTGTAATCAGGGTAAAATCAGATACATCAAAAAGCAAAACAATTAGCATTAAATCAACCGGCATAGTCAATGCTTTATAAGAATAATAAAAAGGGTTTCAGTTTGATTGAGATAGTCGTGGGTCTGGCCATAATTTTTCTTTGTATGGTCAGCCTTTTTTCCGCATTGCAGATTTCCTTAAGGGTCATTAACTCCGACACCCAGCAAATTAAAGCAGGGTTGCTTTTAGAGGAGGGGATCGAGGCTGTAAAAAGCATGAGAGCTGAAAGTTGGAATGACAAAATTAAAACACTGGCAACGAGTACAAGTTATTATTTTTTCTTTGACGATAATAATAAAGAATGGCAGGCAACATTAACTTCTGTCTACGTTGATTCTTTTGAAAGAAAATTTTCAGTTGAAGATGTTTACAGAGACAACAATGATGATATAACATCTTCCGGCACATTAGACCTCAACACAAAAAAGGTCGTTGTTTTAGTTTCCTGGGTTGCTGAAAATGGCACAACAACCGACAGCCTCTCGGCATACATTACCAATCTTTTTAATAATTAAATCAAGACATGAAACAAGGATTCACATTAATAGAAACAATCATTTACACGGCCATTATAGTTTTTGTTTCAATCATAATAGTGGAAGCTGTTTTAACCATGACAAGTTCTTTTTATAATATAAGAATTACCAAGGGTATTAATGAGGGGGCCAGATCATCTATGGAGAGAATGATTAGGGAGGTAAGAGCGGCCAGCAGCGTTGACCCAACAAGCGCTTTCGGTTATAACCCGGGATATTTAAAATTAAATACCACTGATTCCGACGGCAATCCGGCAACCGTGGAATTTTTAGTGGAGAATAATAGTCTAAAAATAAAAAACAACGCCGGCCCGGCAGAAATTTTGACCTCGCCCAATATCAGTATATCAAGCCTTATTTTCCGCCAGATTATAATCTCAGGCACACTGGCTGCAATTAAGATAGAATTGGAGCTTAATGCAGCGTTAAAAAATAACACCCTAAAAACGGAAAAATTTTATGACACGGCATTATTAAGAGCCGGTAATCTATGAAAAAAATAAAAGAAAAATTTATAAATTATTCTCAGGGCCAGGCGATTTTAAGCATTGTTATATTCTTTACCTTTCTCTCTTTAATTGTTGTCTTTGGTTCATCTTCTTCTGTTATAAAAGAAACAAAAATAGTGAGAGATTTTGTTTCCTCTCAAAAAGGTTATTTTTTGGCAGAGTCAGGCGTTGAGGATTTGGCATACCGGGTTATGACAGCAAGATATTATGATTCAAACGAAACATTGACTTTAAACGGTAACTCAACCGTAACCAGCATTTCTGACCTTGGAGGTTTAAAACAAATTGTTTCCAGTTCTACTGTTTATAATTTGGTCAGAAAAACAGAAATAGACCTGATAAATGGTTCTTCTGTTGCATTTCATTATGGAGTGCAGGCTGGCGAAGGTGGATTTGATCTTCAAAACAGTTCTTTTATAGACGGGAATGTTTATAGCAACGGACTTGTCCAGGGGGCCAATAACAATTCAATTACAGGAGACGTTGTTTCTGCGGGAGCCGGCGGATCTGTGAGCGGAATTCACAGCAACGGCTCTGTTTATGCTCATACTATTTCAAATTCCACCATAGGCCATGACGCTTATTATGTAAATATTTCAGATTCAACAGTTGGCGGAGCTTCGCATCGTGACAGTCCTGACATGCCAATGGGCAATATGCCTATTTCTGACGACCAGATTTCTGAATGGGAGACAAATGCCTCTGTCTCTGTTATTACGTCCCCGTGCCCGTATAAAATAGATTCCGATAAAACACTGGGGCCTGTTAAAATCAATTGCGATGTGGAGATTACTGGCGGCACCCTTACTCTTACGGGTCCGATTTGGATAAAGGGAAATTTGAGCGTAAAAAACAGCCCCATTATAAAAATTGATTCGTCTCTGGGTGGAAACAGTATTGCCATCATTGTTGATAATCCTGCTAATCGTTTGACAGCCAGTAAGGTTGATCTTTCAAACAGCGTTAGTGTTCAGTTTTTGGGAACAGGAGTGAGTGGTTCATATATTTTGGTTATTTCTCAAAACAACAGCGTGGAAAATGGCGGAGGAGAATATGCCATAAATGCTGGAAACAGTGTGGCCGGTAATCTTCTTTTATATGCCAGCCACGGAAATATAAATATTCAAAACAGAGTCAGTTTAAAAGAGGTCACGGCCTATAAGATAAGTTTAAAAAATTCTGCAGAGATTATATATGAAACAGGGCTTGCAAATTTGATTTTCAACACCGGCCCCAGCGGAGGTTATTCTATTAATAAGTGGGAAGAAATTCCATAATCTGATATAATCCATTTTATGTTAAAAAAAATTATTATAGCTAACTGGAAGATGAATCCTCAAACGCTTGAGGAAGCGAAGGGGATTTTTAACAGCATAAAAAAAACAGCCAATAAATTAAACAAGGTGGAAACAATTATTTGTCCGCCGTTCGTATATCTGTACAGCCTTAAGGCAAACGGAGCCCAGGATATTTTTTATGAAGAAAGAGGTTCTTTTACAGGAGAAATTTCAGCGGAAATGGTTAAAGATGTGGGGGTTAAATATGTGATTATCGGCCACTCAGAAAAGAGGCGAATGGGTGATACAGATGATATGATTAATAGAAAAATAAAATTAGCGCTTAATGCCGGACTTAAAATTATTTTTTGTATTGGCGAAAAAACAAGGGATATAGAAAGTAAATATTTGGGGTTTATAAAAAATCAGATAGAGACAGGGTTGAAGGGTGTGGTTAAAAAATATTTTAGCAATATTATTTTTGCCTACGAACCTGTCTGGGCCATAGGCGCTGGCAGTCAGGCAGACAGTCCGGAATCAACCTTAAGAACGGTAATGTTTATAAAACGCCGGCTTTTTGGCATTTTTGGTGAAGAATTAACAAAGAAAACCCCGATTTTATACGGCGGTTCAGTGAGTGTAAAAAACGCGAAAGATTTTTTGGAAAATGCCGGAATACAAGGGCTTTTGGTGGGGAGAGAAAGTTTGAATGCCAAAAACTTTTCCGAAATCTTAAAAATGGCAAACAATCTATGACAAATTTGCCTTCATTGAAAAATATAAAACCAAAAGGTAAATTTGTGCTTGTTCGTGTTGATTTTAATGTGTCGGTTGTTAATGGCAAAATTGAAGATGATTTTAGAATCAAAAAAACATTACCCACAATAAATTTCTTAAAGAAAAAAGGTGCGAAAATTGTTTTGGTTAGTCATTTAACAGAGGGTAGAACAAAATCTTTACAGCCCATGGCAAAATATTTGAGGGTGAGGTTTATACCAGATATAAATTTAGATAAAATAAAAAAGAAAATCACAGAGATGAAAAATGGCAAAGTTGTTTTGCTTGAAAATATCAGGAATTTTAAGGGTGAAGAAAAAAATGACAAAAATTTCGCGAAAAAACTGGCAAGTCTGGGAGATATCTATGTCAATGAGGCATTTAGTGTTTCGCACAGAGAACATACCTCTATTATTGGCGTTCCCAAGTATCTACCTTCATACGCTGGTTTTCTTTTTGAACAAGAAATAAAAAAATTAAGCACGGCATTTAAACCCAGACATCCATTTTTGCTGATTTTAGGCGGAATTAAATTTAAAACAAAACTCGGGGTGCTGGAAAAATTTTTGCATATTGCGGACAAAATTTTCATCGGCGGAGCTCTGGTTGTCAATGCCTTGCAAATGCCCATTGCCCAAAACCCCAAAATAATTTTTCCTGCAGGCGACCCGGCTGCCTTGGACGCAAATATAGAAACACTAGAAATATTGAAAGAGAAAATAAAGAAGGCGAAATTTGTTTTATGGAATGGACCGTTAGGAGATTATGAAAAGGGATTTTTAAAAGGAACATTAGAATTGGCAAAAATAATTGCAAAATCAAAAACTTGGTCAATAATCGGCGGGGGTGATACTATCGCAGTGATTAGAAAGGCAAAAATCCCCATGAGCAATTTTTCCTTTGTTTCTACAGCGGGCGGTGCAATGCTGGAGTTTTTAGCAAACGCTACATTGCCTGGCATAAAAGCGCTGGAAAAATAATAAATATGTTAAAACTAGAAAAAAGAGGTAAAAAATATTTCAAAAAATCAGATGATAAATATGAAAAAATTTATCTTGTTCACCATATGCACCATTTCGGTTCAGGAAATAAAGTAATGCATGAATTACATCATTGTTTTTTGTTTGAAAAGAAAAATATGAAAGGCAAGAAGTATTTTATAATTCATAAAACATATAAAAATAATATTTATCATTGTATTTCTGAAAAATTTGAGGGAATTCTTTTTGACCATGCAAATAACAAGTTTAATATAATGAAGAAAAAGATTGGCAATAAACTTATTTATGAAATCAAATTTTGAACAAAAACAACCTGAGAAGGAAAAAATTTCTGAATATAAAGAAATATATGAAGCTGTACAAAATGCAGATATAGTTTCTGGTCATGAGAACAAAAATTGGTCTATCGAAGACCTAGAAAGTCATCTTTCAAGCGCATTAAAATTATCTGGTGAAAAATCTTTAGAAGACAATAATGGGACAATTTATACAACTCTTTCCGGTGGGCTTGATTCCACCTTATCTTTGGCTTTGCTAAGAAAAAATTTTCCTGATGCCAAAATTGTCACCTTTACCATGGGCGGAGATGAAAACCATCCTGATATTAAATATGCGCGCCTGGCTTCTAAAAAATTTAATGTCGAGAACATAGAAATTATTCCAAAGACCGAAGAAATTCAAGAAGTATTAGCAGAATATCAAGAGAAATTTCCCGAGTGTAATCTAGAAGAAGCAGTTGGGAAAGGAGATTTCGATGTTTATCTACTTTATAAAAATATCTCTCGCCTCGCACCTAAATCATTGGTTGTCCACGATGGTATAGATGAATTAATGGGTGGTTATTGGAATCATCGAAAGGATAACACTATAGAAGAAAGAAGAAGAATTTTTGCGGATTATTGGAGAAAATTGATACCTGAACACTTAGAGCCACTAATTAAAACAAGCCAAAGTTTTAATATCCGACTTATTTTCCCATTTTTAGATAAGAAATTGATAAGTGCTATTTCTGAAATTCCCGTGGAAGATCGTGCTTCGGATAGGGTAGGTAAGAAACCCCTAAGGAAAATTGCTGAGATGCTTGGCGTTCCTGAAGAAATAATAAAAAGAGAAAAAAGAGGTCAGTTGGGAATGACAGAAATTGAATCATTAAGAGAAGTAAAAAAATAAAATTTATAGATTTTCTCTTATTTTTTTGGCGTTGGCGGTAAAATCATTTTTATTGCCAACGGCTTTTTCGGGATTGGGAAAAAGCCAGATGTGGGCGTGAGGTATTTCCTCGCCGATAATTTTTGAAAAAACCTCTTCTGTACCAAATGATTTCTGTATGGCCAGAGCTATCTTTTTTGCGACATTAAAAAATTTTCCTGCATTTGGAACATTCCAGACCCAGCGGAAATGTTCTTTGGGAATGACAAGAGTATGGCCTGGGGAAAGCGGTTTTATGTCTAAAAAGGCGAGGAAATTCTCATCCTCATAAACTTTTTCTGCTGGCATTTCTCCTTTTGCTATTTTACAAAAAATGCAGTCGTTCATATAGTCATATGCTATAATAAGTTTTATGCAAAAACAATGGGTTTTGCGGAAAAAGGTTTCAGACAATCTTAAAGAACAGCTTTTGTCTTGCAGAAACATAAAAATAGAGCCCGATTATGATAATGACCTGCGGGACCCGCTTGATCTTTTAAATATGGAAAAGGCGGTCAGGCGCATAATTTCAGCCATAAAAAACAACGATAAAATAGTAATTTTTTCAGATTATGATGCTGACGGCGTTTCTGCGGCAGCAATTTTTTACGAATTTTTCAAAAAAATAAATTTTGAAAATTTTCACGTGCATATTCCGGACAGGCATCTTGACGGATACGGTTTGACATTAGAATCAATTGATGAATTTACGGGACAGAAAGCTAAACTGCTCATTACTCTTGATTGTGGAATTACTGATTGTAATGAAGTTAAAAAAGCTGTTAATGCTGGAATGGATGTTGTTATTATAGATCACCATCTTGTTCCAGAGATTCTTCCGCCGGCTCTTGCAATTGTTGACCCCAAACAAAAAGACGATAAATATCCGTTTAAGGAATTTTGTGGTGCTGGATTGGCCTTTAAAACAATACAGGCAATTATAAATAAGGGTGAATTTGAGGTTGTGCCTGGCTGGGAAAAATGGCTTTTGGATATTGTTGCGATTGCCACTATTGCAGACATGGTTCCACTTGTTGATGAAAATAGAGTTTTGGTTTATTACGGCCTCATGGTTCTTAAAAAAACAAAAAGAACGGGACTGCTTGCACTTTTTAGACGCCTTGGTTTTACGCTCCCCAATATTAATGAAGATGATATTTCTTTTATGATTGCTCCAAGAATAAATATCACCAGCCGTATGTCTCACGCCAGCGCCAGTTTTGAATTATTGACAACAGAATCCATCCAAGAGGCGGACTGGATTGCTTCCAGAATGGAGGCATTAAATGTGGAGAGAAAAAGCGCGGTGGAAAAAATTTTGAAAGAGATTGAAATTAAGTTAGCGGACAAAAAAGAAATACCCGCGGTAATTGTGGCCGGAGATTTAACTTGGAATACGGGAATTTTAGGCTTAACAGCAACGCGACTGGCAGAGAAATATGACCGTTCTGTTTTTTTGTGGGGGAAAGAAAGGGCAAAAGAAATTAAGGGTAGTTGCAGAAGCGACGGAACTATTAATCTGGTGGAATTAATGGAAAATTTACCATTGGATATGGTTTTTGATTTTGGTGGGCATACCATGGCAGGTGGTTTTTCTTTGCCCGAAGATAAGATAAATATTTTAGAGCAGGGAATTTTGTCTGCCTATGAAAAAATTCCCAAGCAGAAAGTTGAAAATAATATTCTGGAGATTGACGCAGAGATTCCCTTGGATGATATAAACGAAGAGTTTTATTCTGTCATAGAAAAATTTGCGCCATTTGGCGTAGGCAATCCCAAACCGGTTTTTTTGTTAAAAAATCTGGAAATTAAAAATGTGAAAAAATTCGGTAACGGCGGGCTTCATCTGCAGCTGGATTTTAAAAATATTTCCGCAATAGGATTTTTTATTGCCAGCGAAGAAAAATACAACCTTTCTGTCGGCCAAAAAATCGACCTCGTGGCCACTTTGGAAAAATCTTTTTTCCGGGCTTCGCCCGAGTTGCGTTTGCGCATAGTGGATGTAAAATTAAATTAATGGCAAAACAGGAGAAAATTATTGTTTATACAGACGGAGGATCGCGGGGAAATCCCGGGCCTGCTGGTATAGGTGTGGTTATTGCAAAAGAGAAAGGGGGAGTGCTTAAAGAATATTCCCAGAGAATTGGCGTCCGTACAAATAATGAGGCAGAGTACGAGGCAGTGATTTTCGCCCTACAGAAAATCAAGCATCTTTTCGGTAAGCACAAAATAAAAGATTTAAATATTGAAATGCGAATGGACAGTGAGTTGGTCTGTCGTCAGCTTTCTGGAAAATACAAGATTATTGAGGAAAAACTTTTTCCTCTTTTTATAAAAATCTGGAATTTAAAATTGGACTTCGGCAGAATAGATTTTGTGGAAATTCCGCGCGAAAAAAATAAAGAGGCGGATAAACTTGCCAACGAGGCAATGGACAAGAGGGAAACCAAGTCAATGTTTTAAAATGGATACCGGAAAGTTTTTTATTCTGGCAACAGGTTTATTTTCTGGAATAGCGTGGAGATCATTTTATGATTGGGGTCCCGCTCTGGCGGGATTTTTTATTTTGCTCGGTTTAGTGTTTTTGATTACTAGAAATAAAATTTTTATTTTTATTTCGCTCTTTCTTTTAGGCTTTGGCATTGGCCATTTGCGGTACGATATGACGACTGTTTCAAGTAATAATCTTGAATCGCAAATCAGCCAAAGAACCATAATAACCGGCACCATTTCTGAAGAGCCGGAGCAAAAAGATAATTATCTACGTTTTATTTTAAACAGCAATGGTAACAGAATTCTGGTTTACGCTGACAAATATCCGGAATATAAATACGGAGATAAAATAAAAATGAACGGGATATTAAACAAGCCGGAAAATTTTTCTTCTTTTGACTGGCAATCATATCTGGAAAAAGACGATATTTATTATGAGATGTTTTATCCTAAGATAGAATTTATTGGTCACAATGGTTCGTGGATAAAAAGTTGGCTTTTTGGCATAAAACAAAATTTTTTAAGCGCCATTCAAAAAGCGGTGCCCGAACCGAACGCCTCTTATTTGGGGGGTGTCACAATCGGAGCTAAAACGACCATTCCCGCTGAACTTCAGAATGATTTTAAAAAAACCGGAGTTATTCATATAATTGTTTTGTCGGGCTATAACATTACTGTTGTGGCAAGAAGCATGATGGCTGCTGTTTCTTTTTTGCCTCAAATGTTCGGAGTGGGGCTTGGTATTTTGGGCATTATTTTATTTACAATTATGACTGGCGCAACAGCCACAGCGGTTCGGGCTTCCATAATGGCTATACTCGCCATTTCCGCAAAATTTTTCAGCAGAATATATGCAATTTCCTGGGCTTTGCTTTTGGCAGGAGTTTTTATGGTTATGCAGAACCCGAGAATTCTGCGTTTTGATTCTTCTTTCCAGCTTTCTTTTTTGGCAACCATCGGACTGATTTACATGGCCCCAATTTTGGAAAAGAAATTGCAATTTATTCCGCAAAAATTCGGATTAAGAGAAATTATTACAACCACTTCTTCGGCACAGATTATGGTTCTGCCGATATTGCTCTACAAAACAGGATTATTTTCCGTTTATGCTCTGCCCGCAAATATTTTGATTCTTTCTTTTATGCCCTTAACAATGTTTTTGGGATTTATAACCGGCGGATTGGGAATGATAAGTTTTATTTTGGCAACGCCCCTGGGCTGGTTAAGTTATGCGGTTACCCAGTACGAACTTGGCGTTGTAAACTTTTTCGCGGGCCTGCCGTTTTCATCTTTTACAATTTCCAATTTTCCGGCAATTCTGGCATTATTGATTTATATAATTTATGGATGGTTTATCATCAAAAATATCGTTAAAGAAAAACTATAGGTATTATTTTCTTGTCTTGCTTTTTGCTGTGGCTGTTTTGGTTTGGTATGCGGTATTTTGCGAAAGCAGGGCAGGGGCGGAAATTTATTTTTTGGATGTTGGGCAGGGGGACGCAGCGTTTATAGAAGCGTCCAATGGCAATCAGGTATTAATAGACGGCGGACCGGATAGAAAAGTTTTATCTGAACTTTCAAAGGTAATGCCGTTTTACGACCATTCTATTGATGTACTTATAGAATCTCATCCTGATGCTGATCATATAGCAGGCTTAATAGAAGTTTTAAAAAATTATAAAGTGGGAGCGATAATAGAGCCGGGCACTGTTTCTGATTCGTCGGTTTATGTTGAACTGGAAAATTTGATAAAAGAAAAAAGAGTTAAAAAATTTATTTTATCCAGCGGAGCAAAAATAGATTTAGGCAATGGCGCGTATTTTGATGTGCTTTTGCCGCCAGCCGGAGCAGATACTTCAAAAATGTCTTCCCACGACGGCATACTGGTTTTAAAACTTTATTACGGCAATAATTCGTTTTTATTTACCGGAGATATGGAAAATAAAATGGAAAATTATTTAGTGTCAACTGATTCGGCCGGATTAAAAAGTGATGTTTTAAAAATTGGGCATCATGGCTCTAAAACTTCAACCTCGGAATTATTTTTGGGCTGGGTTCAACCGCAATATGCAGTAATTTCTGTTGGCAAAGACAACAAATACGGTCACCCGACACAGGAAATTCTTGACCGCCTGGTGCAATTTAAAATTCCAATCCTGCGCACAGACGAAAAGGGGACAATAGAAATAAAAACCGACGGCGAAAATTTAAAAGTTGCAAATTAATAAAAAATTATTTAAGATTAATTTAATTTTATGAAAGAAGAAAAAAGTTTGATTATTTTTAAACCAGACGCTTTACAGAGAAACCTGCTTGGCGAGATTATTCACCGTTTTGAAAAAAAGGGGTTAAAAATTATCGGCCTGAAAATGATGCAACTTGAAGATATTTTACTCGAAGAACATTATGAACATCATAAAGATAAGCCGTTTTTTGATTCTATAAAAAGATATATGAAATCAGCTCCGGTGGTTGTAATGGCCATATCTGGTTTTAATGCTGTTAATGCAGTGCGATTAATAGTCGGGCCTACAAAGGGATACGAGGCAGATGCAGGAAGTATCAGAGGAGATTTTTCTATGAGCATCCAGACAAATATTGTTCATGCATCAGAATCACAGGAAATAGCTGAAACGGAAATAGCCCGTTTTTTCAAGCCCAACGAGCTTTTTGATTACAAAAAAATTGACTTTGAATTTATTTATGGCGAAGATGAACGCGGAGCTTGAAAGGTGCTTGCAGCGGGTTTATAATTTAATCAGACCATTGGAGTGTAACTTCCTAGGTTATAAGAAACTCAAGGGAGTCCTATATCTCTCTCCGCCTTGGCGGGGAGTTGCGGACACCCACCTGGTATTATGCTGGGAGAGTTCATCTCCGATGGTCTAAAAAAGAATCCCCGCCAGGGCGGGGGAATTTTTTTAAAAAATATGGCTGACAAATTAAAAATTTCATTTCACGGAGCATGCCAGGAAGTGACAGGCTCCAATTATCTTTTGGAATATGCCGGGCAAAAAATTCTTATTGACTGCGGATTTTTTCAGGGTTCGAAAATTAACGACGACAGAAACGAAGAGCCGTTTGCCTACAACCCAGCTGATATAAGCGCACTCATTGTCACTCACGCTCATCTTGACCACATCGGCCGCATTCCCAAGTTGGTGCATTCCGGTTTTAAGGGAAAAATTTTTTCAACCGGACCGACAAAAGAGTTAAGTGCGCTGATGTTGATTGACAGTCTGGGTGTACTGGAAAAAGAGAAAAAAGGGGAACTGATTTATACGGAAGATGATGTGCGTTCCGCGTTGGCTCTTTGGCAGTCAATTGAATATCATAAAGAAGTCACCATTGGCCCGTTTAAAATAATTTTAAAAGACGCGGGGCATATTTTAGGTTCTGCCATGGCGGAAATAGAGATAAACAAGAAGAAGATTTTATTTACCGGCGATTTAGGCAATTCACCGGAGCCGTTGCTAAATGATACGGAAAAAATTATTGGTGCAGATTATATGGTTGTTGAAAGTACATACGGAGACCGGCTTCATGAACCAAAAGAAGAAGCGAATATTCGCCTAGAAAGAATTATTGAAGATACACTCAATAAAGGTGGAACATTGATGATACCTGCGTTTTCTTTAGAGCGCAGCCAGATGATTATTTTTAAAGTTCACGAGCTAATGGATAACGGCAGAATTCCCAAGGTGCCTGTTTTTTTGGACAGCCCGCTTTCTATAAATGCCACAAAAATTTACTCTCAATATCTTAAAGAGAAGGGGGATATTTTTAATTTTCCCAATCTTAAAAAAACCCTGACCAGTGAAGAATCAAAAAAAATAAATGCGGTTGCTGGGCCTAAAATAATAATCGCCGGCTCAGGCATGTGCAACGGCGGAAGGATTTTGCATCATCTTGTTCGGTATCTGCCTAAGGCAGACAGCACCCTACTTTTGGTAAGTTATCAAACAGCAGGCTCTTTGGGCAGGCAATTGAGCGACGGAGCAAAAATGGTTAATATTTTAGGTGAAAAAGTTTTGGTGGCAGCCAGGGTTGAAATGATAGAAGGTTTTTCTTCCCATCCTGACAGGAACATGCTTTATAATTTTGTAGCAGATTCTGCTGATAAACTTAAAAAGGTTTTTGCCACCCACGGTGAGCTCAAGGCAAACTTATTTTTTGTCCAGCGCCTGAGAGACAGTCTCGGCCTTGACGCAGTTTCCCCTAAACTTGGCCAGTTATTTGAAATTGAGATATAATATAAATATTATTTTATGGACGAAATCAGGCATCCGCATTTGAAAATAAAATTGTGCGTTTCTGGCGCAGCTGAGACAGGGCATTGCGGGCCCGATACTCTTGAAGTTGCTAAAGAATTGGGCAGAGAAGTGATAAGACACAAAGCAGTGCTTGTAACCGGTGCAACCACTGGTTTCCCTTTGTGGTCAGCAATGGGTGCAAAGGAAGAGGGTGGAATTTCTATTGGTATTTCCCCAGCCTCAACAGAAAGAGAACATGTAGAAAAATACGGCCTGCCCTTGGAATATCTGGACCTCATAATTTTTACCGGCGCTGGCTATTCCGGCAGAAATTTGCAATTAACTCGTTCTTCTGATGGTATCATTGTCGGATGCGGGAGAATGGGGACAATAAACGAATTTACCATTGCCTTTGAAGATAATAAACCAATCGGCATTTTGGAGGGCGAATGGCCTACAGATGAATTAATTCAAAAAATGGTTGAGGAATCGCACCGCGGACCGGGTAAAATCGTTTACGATAAAGACCCCAAACGTCTTGTTGAAAAGGTGATAGAACTTATAAAAAAAGATAAACTAGGTCCGCTTCCATGATCAGCCGGTATATAAAAGGGATTGGTCTGCTGGTGGGAATGCTTTTTGGAGCCGGTATTTTTGCTCTGCCTTACACTTTTTCAAGAGCGGGTCTGTTTTGGGGAATTTTTCATTTTTTTCTCGCCTTTTTTATCTTAATTTTTCTTCATTTTTGGTACGCGGAGATTGCTTATTATACTAAAGGTAAACACAGATTTACTGGTTACGCAGAAATTTTTCTTGGCGTCAGGGCCAAATTTTTAGCCTTCCTATCAACGCTTTTTTCTTATTATGGTTCATTACTTATTTATGGTATTTTGGGGGGAATTTTTCTGGCGAACATTTTTACTTCTTTTTCTATATTGCAGACAACAGTGTTGTTTTTTATTGTAGCCGGCTTTTTGACTCTTGGTGGGCTTGAAAAGGCTGCGGTAATAAATTTTTATCTTACCATTCCACTTTTTGGATTTGTTGTTTACCTTTTATTTGTTTCGTTGCCGTCGGTAAACATAAATAATTTTTTAATAAATAATAAAATTTTTACTTTAGATTGGTTCTTGCCTTATGGAGTCTGGATTTTTGCCCTGGGCTGTACATCAGTAATACCAGAAGTGAGGGATATTTTTGCAAAAATCCCCATTAAAAATTTTAAGAGGACTATTTGGATAAGTATAGTACTTTCAGCTATTTTTTATTTTTTATTTATCATTTCAGTTTGGGGTGTGAGTGGAACCTTTACAACAGAAGACGCAATTTCCGGTTTAGTCAATATCTTGGGAAGAACGGCTTTTATAATAGGCTCACTTATTGGTTTTTTGGCTGTTTTTACTTCATATATTGCCATGGCTATAGATATGAAATATGTTTTTCGTTATGACTATAAGATAAAACCCATTTGGGCCTGGATTTGTTCAATTGTTCCCCCTGCAATTCTTTATTTTTTAGGCATTCACGACTTCGTAAAAACAATAGGCATTATTGGTTCCGTGGGGATAGGCATATTTGGAATTTTTGTGATATTAATTAGGCATAGTATGCATAAAAAATTAATTGAGGGCGGAAACGAAAAATTGGTAGCGCCTACCAACGGCGAATTTATAAAACGGCGTTATTTTTTAGAATTTATTGTTTTGTCTGGAATTCTGGCAGGCGTGTTTTATGAAATTTTCAGGATAATTTTGTAAATTTAAAATATGAACGACGGCAAAAACAATTTGATAAAAGATTTGGGCATTATTTTCCTCAGCATTATTTTAGCCGTAATTCTTGTTAAGACTGGGATATTAAAAACATTTTTAATTTCTGCGAGGGAGTGGGAGATTGTGGGCAGTTTTTTTGCTGGAATGTTTTTTGTTTCCATGTTCACGGTTGCGCCAGCCGGAGTAATTTTAGTTGAAATTGCGCAATCTAATTCTGTATTTTTAACGGCCATATTCGGCGGACTTGGGGCATTGGTTGGAGATTTAATTATTTTTAGATTTATCAAAGATAGATTATCGGGAGATTTTAATTATCTTATTAACCGAGTCGGTGTAGAAAGATTTAAGCACGTTTTTCGTTTCAGATTTTTAAAACACTTGATGTCATTTTTCGGCGCTTTGATTGTGGCCTCGCCATTGCCGGACGAATTGGGGCTTGCCATGATGGGCTTGTCAAAAATGAAGTCATCGTTGTTTATACCTGTTTCTTTTTTGCTTAATTTTTCAGGAATTTTTATTATTGGTTCAATCGCAAAAAATATTTTTTAAATGCGCATTATTGCTGATTTTCATATTCATTCCAAATATTCGCGGGCTGTTTCGCGAGAAATGACCTTGGAGAATATTGATTTTTGGGCCCAGAAAAAAGGGATTAACGTAATGGGAACAGGAGATTTTACGCACCCAGTCTGGTTTAATGAAATCAAAACAAAATTGGAGCCGGCAGAAGAAGGTTTGTATAAACTTAAAAGCGACACCCCGCCTTTCGCAACAAGATTTATCTTAACAACTGAAATTTCCAGCATTTATTCAAAAAACGGGCGAGTTAGAAAAATTCATAATTTAATTTTCGTGCCCTCAATAGAGGCAGTGGAAAAAATCAATACAAAACTGGGCTGGATAGGGAACTTAAAGTCTGACGGCAGGCCGATTTTGGGTCTGGATTCAAAAGAGCTGGCAAAAATTATTTTTGAAGCTGATGAAAGATGTGTTTTGATTCCTGCCCATGCCTGGACGCCCTGGTTTTCAGTTTTTGGCTCAATGTCCGGTTTTAATTCTCTAGAAGAATGTTTTGAAGAATTGACTCCTAAAATTTTTGCCATAGAAACCGGCTTGAGCAGCGACCCTAAAATGAACTGGCGATTATCGATGCTTGATAAAATTTCTCTTATTTCAAATTCTGATTCCCACTCTCTTCAAAAAATTGGACGCGAGGCAAATGTTTTTGACTGCGAATTTTCTTACGACGGAATTATTGATGCGATTAAATCGCGCGACCCGAAGAAATTTTTATTTACTGTAGAATTTTTCCCAGAAGAGGGAAAATATCATTATGACGGGCATCGGCTTTGCAATATTTCTTTTTCACCAGAAGAAAGTAAAAAATATAATAATATCTGTCCGGTTTGCGGTAAAAAATTGACCATCGGCGTGTTGAATAGGGTGGAGGAATTGGCTGACAGGACCGAAGGAGAGGCCGCAGGCAGCGGCCGAGTGCCGTATAAAAGCTTAATATCTCTTGATGAAATTATTGCCGATGTCTTGGGCGTGGGCAAGGTTTCCAAAAAAGTTTTAGAAATGTATGAAAGAGTGATAAAAGAAATTGGTACAGAATTTGAGATTCTTTTGGATTTGCCATATGAAAAAATTTCCAATTTTGACAGCAAACTTGCCTCGGCCATAAAAAACGTCCGCGAAGGCAAGGTGGAAGTTATTCCCGGCTATGACGGCGAATACGGAAAAATCTCAATTTTTAAAGACAAAAAAGATGAAAATCTTCAAACCAAACTTTTTTAAAAGAATTAAAATAAATTTTTGAACGACTTTCTGCTATAGCCTAAATTTTGTTAATTTTGGTGTGGTTATAATCGTGTTTGCACGAAAAACAAAATTAAAATTTAATCATGCCAGAAGTTTGGGGGATTTGATATTGTCCACTATTAATCATTTGATCTAGTTTTTGTATCTGTCCATATCTAATCCAAGAGTTTATACCTGAAAAAAAAGCTATAACAATTATAATTAAAATTAATAAGGTTGGGAAATTTTTTGAAATCCATTTTTCTGGTTGCCTTTTTTCTCGCCACTGATAATAATTTCCCAAAACCAAAAAACCTAATAAGAAGTACATAAAAACAAAACTTCCCATAAATATAATATCGGCAAGTAAACCCGTGCTAGTCCACGACATACCAAATATTATTGAAATTAAAAAAACACCTAATCCCACTATAGCCATAAAAACACCAGCAATTCCGGACATTACAGCAGAAACATAACCATCTCCGATTACACTTTTAGAGTAAAAAAGTAATAAAATAACTACGCAAAAAAGAGCACCCTGGATACCTCCTTTAATATAATTTTTCATATATTTTGTTAATTATTTATAATTCCGAAACTTCCTCGATTATTTTAGAGAAAACCACTGGTTCTTTTTCGGCAAGAGTGGCCAGGATTTTTCTGTTCAGTTTGATGTTTGCTTTTTTGAGCTTGCCCATCAGTTTGCTGTAAGAAATATTTTGCGTTTGTGCAGAGGCGCTGATTTTTGTCTGCCACAGACCGCGCATGTTTGATTTTTTCTTTCTTCTGTCGTGATAGGCGTGGATGCCGGCGTGAAAAATCGCCTCCTTTGCCATGCGCTCTTTGGTGCTTCTGCCAAAGCGATAACCCTTGGCCTGCTTGAGCACTTTTCTTCTGTGTTTTAAAGAAGTGATTCCTCTTTTTACCCTTACCATATTAATTTAAGGCAGATATCTGCCCAATGTTTTTTTACTAATATTAAAATTTTGCAGGCGTTTTCCTGACAATTGTTTACTTCTTCTTTCTTTGGCATTAAAATGATTTTGCCCTGATTTGCGAGCCAAAATCTTGCCACTTTTCGTAACTTTGAGGCGTTTTCGAAAAGATTTGTTTGTTTTTCCAACCATGTTCATGTGATTTTTATTTTTCCTGCCTTATTGGCGGCTTTTTCTATTATTATTGATATTCCGCGCGGACCGGATTTCGGACCGTCAGCGATTTTATATTTTTCCGGTATAAGGTCCAGCAGTCTTTTTATTCTTTCGTTTATAAAATTTTTATCCGTTCCCTTGGCCCTGCCCCTTAAAACCAGACTTACATTTACTCTATCGCCATCCTTAAAAAATTCCTCAATTTTTTTTGCCCGCATTTCCAAATCGTGCTGAGAAGTGCCAAGTCCGATTTGCACACCCTTAGTCTCAACTTCTTTTGTTTTTTTGGCTGATTCCCGGGCTTTTTTTTGCTGTTGGTAAACGTATTTTCCGTAATCCATTATTTTGGCAACAGGCGGTTTGGCTGTGGCTGATATTTCTATTAAATCAAGCTCTGTCTCCCGGGCTTTTTGAAGCGCGTCGCTAAGCGTTAAAACACCGAGATTTTCGCCGTCTTTGCCCACTACGCGCAGTTCAGGCGCTGTTATTTGATTGTTGATTCTTGGCTTAATAATGGCTTTAAGTGATTTAAATATAGCAGATAAATATTTTTAATGCAATGG
>CAYTKF010000003.1:0-58270 GCA_964438405.1 uncultured Candidatus Saccharibacteria bacterium | reverse complement strand
ATCGCCCTCACCGGGCTGCTTTTCACCTTTCCCTCACGGTACTAGTTCACTATCGATCATCAAAGGTATTTAGCCTTGGGAGTTAGTTCTCCCGGATTCCTCCGAACCAATCATGTTTCGAAGTACTCAAGAATTCTGCCTCGTCGGCAGATGCGCCGTTGAGGCGCAAATAACTGAGAGCATAAAACCGTTTTCGCTTACAGGGCTATTACCCTCTCTGGCTCTGCTTTCCAGCAAGATTCAACTAACGAAGTTTTATTTTATAGACTCTCCTAATTAAATAGATGTTATTATCTTACAACCCCCGCGATACTAAAGTATCGGGGTTTGGGCTCTTCCCTTTTCACTCGCCGCTACTGGGGGAATAAATTTTTATTCTCTTTTCCACCGCTTACTGAGATGTTTCACTTCAGCGGGTTCACTCGCAGATAAACGCAGATGCCTGCGCGGATAAACGCGGATAAAATCCGCGAGAATCTGCGTAGAAATCTGCGCAAATCTGCGTATCGTGATTAAATCACGATGGGTTGCCCCATTCGGAAACCTCCGGATCAAAGCTCGCTTGGCAGCTCCCCGAAGATTATCGCAGCCACGCCACGTCCTTCATCGCCCTTTGATGTCTAGGCATCCACCATACGCCCTTAATTTCCTATTAGGAAATTTATATACTTATTCTACTTTTTTACCTGCTAAATTGTTAAAGTTCTATTCATTCTGATTAAAAAATCCGCCTTTTAGAAGCGGACATTCTGACACATCGCAAAAAAAGACAGCTAGATTTTCCGCTTCAAATATTGGGTTTTTATAATGTTACTCATACTGTAATTCCAATTATATTCTTATAAAAATTCCTGTCAAGCCGCTTGGCAATAAATCGTTCTGTGGATAAAAATAAAAAGGCACCCTTTCGAGTGCCACAAAAGAACAAAATATATCAAGAAATGAGCCATTTGGGTTTCTTAATTTCACGAAACCACTTGATTCTTTCCAGTCGAGACATCCTCATTCTTTCTGGAACAAGAATCAACTGGTCAAAGATAAAATAGTAGTTTTTAAAAAACGGGTGCGTTGCGCAGAGTTTTTTTGCTAAAGAGCGCAATTGTCTCACTTGGACATAATTCTTAAACAATGATTTGTAAGTGGCAAAAATATTCCACAGGTGAAGCCATTTGGGAATCGGCACTCCGCTTTCGTTCAGGTCGGATTCTGAAAAATCCAACTCCTCAGCCAAATGCCTTAACCCCAACTTAACTAATACAAACTGACGGTCCGGTGTCAAATGACAAATCAATCTGCTCATGGCAATTTGTATTGCGTTCTGAGCCTCGTCATCATGTTGATTATACGGCCACTGCTTGAAAAGTTGGAAAATTTCCTCAAGATGAACCACTAAATTCTCCGTAGACACTTGGTTAAAAAATTCAACCATTTTATCCGCCTGAGGAAAATGGTCCTTTCTGTTGTCTTTAAAACCTTGAACTGCTTCAAGAATGTCTTTCCAGTTTTCGCTCATTTCTTTTCTCCTTTCTACTTTCTTCAATTGTAAAAGAGCTCTTCCGCTGGGAAAGAGTTCTTTAATTCTTGGCAAACAAAAATCGCCAAATTATCTTTCCCTTGCGGGCTGGATTTGGCACCTTGCCAAAGGACTTATTGGCAGGTTGTCGGGCAGTCATCGGGCCAGAACCCTCGTGCCTCTCTTGATAAAACCACTTATTTAATTGTCTAATTACATTCTACTCTCCTAATTTTTCCTGTCAAGCGCTGTGGATAAATTAAACCAAAAATGATAAAGTTTCATTATGGAAGATATTTCTAACTACGAAAAACTAAAAGAGAATGCACAAAATTTTTATAATGGAATTGGTAAGGTTTTTTCTCCTGTTTTTAATCAAGATATATATTTTCCCTCTGAATCATTTAATCATATTATTTTTAAGCGGGCGCATTCGGAAAGAGAAAAATCTTCTCAAATATTGAGATTTAAATTGCTTCCATTGGCAGTCAAACTTATAAAAACATCAACAACTTATCAAGAATTTGAAGAAACAATAAAAGAATTTGAAGTTAAAAGTTTCAAGAAAAAAATTAGAAAAACTAAGCCAGTCAAATATTGGGGTATAATCGCAATAATTGACGGCAGAAAAATTAAAGTAATAATCAGAAAAATAGGAGACAACGGGACAATGCATTTTTTAAGCATTATTCCCGACTGGACTACAAATAAATATAGAGATATAAGATTTTTTACAACAATGAATGGTAATCCCGAAGAAGACTAAAAACAAAAACACCCCGCAAGGGGTATCTTTGTAGTGCCTGCCTTCAGCTTATGTATTAGCCGAATAGGGCTGACGCCCCACAAGCACTTTATAAGTATAACACTTCCAAAGACAAAAAGGCAAGCGCTGTGGATAAAAAACAAAAAGTCCGGCTTTTTCAAGCACGGACCAAATTACAAAAAATAACAATTTTATTTTTGCGCTAAAAGTTTTTTAGCGCATTTCTTCACTTCCTTTTTCCAGGAATCAGTTGTGGTGTCAATTTCGGCAAAAAGGGGAAACGGAAATTTTTTGAGAATCCACTTACCGCCGCCTTGATTGACCCAGCGATAGTGATGAGGCGTGCGACGCCACATCTCGCGGATTTTTACTACCGCACCTTTTGTCTGCTCGCCTCCTGTCCATTTCGAAGACGCACCTCCGAAAAAGTCGTCCACACGATTATGATAGGTTGCAGTTAGAACACGGCCAACTGCCACATCGAGATCGCAGTGTGTACGAACGAAGACGAGACGCACACCAGCTTTCCGCGCTTTCTCACGAACACTTGCTCGTTTATTCGCTTCAATAAAATCAGAATCAAGAATAACGTTACTGCCTCGCTTTACAACTTCAAGCGCAACATTTTCAGCAATAACTCGAGCTTGTTCATACCGTTCACCCTGCTTGCGAAGCTCGATACGAATATCATCGCCTTTAATAACGGTGGCACCGATATGCCTAGCAAGTTCTTTAGTCACAGAACTTTTACCGGAACCGACAAGACCAACAATAGCCACAATAACTGACTTCTTAGTTTTGCGTTTGTGCACCATGTTATATACTATATAAAATCTACATTAAAAATCAAAAGCCCGGCTTTGAGAGCCGGACTTTTTTGAATATCAGTATTTTTTATTCTTTTCCTCCGATATCTCTTCGCATCTTTTCAACGTATCTGGCTGCCGCATCTTTTCCACCAAGACCAAAGGCCACTCCGCCGGCAATTGCCAGCATAGCAACAAGTCCCGTGAAAAGCGTCTGAGCAAAAACTCCGGCAATTCCCAATTGGTACAAAGCAGCCAAAATGGCAAATGTCCAGATGGACCACTTTGTCACTCCGCCCATAAGATGAGTGGAGGGAACGCCTGCCGCCTTTGCAGTACCAACAACAATCCTCTGCATTGTCTCAGCCACAAATGCGGCCACAACCAAGATAAGAGCAGCCACGATGACATTAGGCAGATAACCAAGAACAACCTCTCTCAAAAAGAGATTGACCTGACTCAGACCAAGAACGTCAATAGACGCAACCATGAAAACGATGATCAAAAACCATCGTACCAAACCGCCAATAAAAGCACCTGTATCCAAGCGGAATCCAGCCTTGGCCAACGGCTCCTCAGCTCCCAGTGCCTGAAAAAGTTTATCAACTCTTATGGCACGGACAACTTGATTAACCAATTTGCCCAAGGCAACCGCAATCACCCAGCCAACAATAAAAATTATGACTGCCACGAGCAATTTTGGAATAAACAAAATCGTCCCTGCCCAAAGTTCCTGGAATGTGTAAGCCAAAACGTCGCTCCAAGTTTGCAACATATGTGATATTTAATTATTAAAACTAATAATTCCGACCTCTTTATATAATATCACAGCCGATTGCCTTTAAATATTAACGTGTGGATAAGCTTTTTTAATTAAAATTAATCTTAAAACTGTACATACCCATGGTGCAAAAACCCTTTATGATTGAACCTGTTTTTTGTAAGGGAAGCTCAATATCAGTCTCTCCGGAAGAGGGAAGATTCTTTCTGTATCCTATTGACGGGATGACAAGGGCAGAAGAACAATCAAAGGTTCCTTGCGTCTTTATTCTAAGAACTGTAGGTATGTTCGCTTTTGCAGTAGTGTTTCGCGGCGAATATCCACCCTTGGCGCTTATTTCAATAATCTGTTTCCCGTCTACTATTGAAACGTTGTTTTGTTCAGGAGATGACGAGGCACCGGAACCACTGCCAAAAAATATTATCACCCCAGCAATAAGCGCAACAGAAAAGATAATTGAAATTATTGTTGCTTTCATAATTTTTTAAAAATTAAACACCGGAGCAATCAATCCCATTGCCGCCAGACCGTTGATAATGTTAAAAACCGCGAAAAGAATCAAAATCAATCCAACACTCTTAAAAAAAATGCCGGACTTGGAACTATCTTTAATGCTAAATGAACTAAAGCTTATCAAGGCCAGCACCGGTAACGTGCCTAGCGCAAAAAAAAGCATTGTCAGAGCTCCGCTCAAAAAACTGCCCGTTGACAACGCGTATATTTGCATTGATTGGGTAAAACCACAGGGTAAAAAGAATGTCGCAATACCGGCCAGCGCAGGAGTGATTGTGTGATTTATTTTTGTAACGTTTAAAACTCTCTTGGAAAAGAATTTCGGCATTGCCGGCTGAAGTCTTTTTGTCCAGTGAAAAATATCAAGAAGATTAATACCCAGCACGAACATCACAAGACCGACAAGAATGCTAAGGACAAATGTTCCGATGGCGCCAAATTGGAATGCGGAACCGATTGCGCCGACAGCCCCTCCAAGCAGAAAAAAAGAAATAATTCTAGCAATATGAAAAAGAATCTGCGGCCGTACTTTATCGTTCTTCTGCGCGAACGTGACGGAAATGGAAAGAAGTAATCCACCCACAACTGCCAGACAGGTTGAGAGAGAGGCAATGATACCAACAACAAACGCAGTGCCGTAATTGAGTTTTGTGGAATTCACCAAATTTACAATCCCAAATTTCTGCAAAAGTATAAACAAAAGTATAAAACTAAGGGCAATAGGAATTGCCGTTAAAAATTCTTTCCATTTTATTTCTTTTTTCTGTTTTTCCGTCGAAAGCGAATGTTGAGAAAGAAGATTAGCCAATTCCTTAATAACATCTTCTTGTGATAAATCTCCAAAATCCCCTAAAATTTCTACCGAAGATGTCTTTAAGCTTGATTTTACAAAAAAAACTTTCGGATGTTCTTTGAGCTCACTTTCCGTAAGCACCTCGCAGGCCTTGCAATGCATGCCATGGATATGAAATATGTGTATTTTTTGCTCCATAATATTTTATAAATTTTTAGCCTTAAGCCGAAGTGAATTGGAAACAACAGAAACGCTTGAAAACGCCATGGCAAGCCCGGCAAAAATCGGATTGAGGAGAATTCCGAAAAACGGATAGAGTGCCCCCGCTGCCACGGGGATAAAAGCAATATTGTAGAAAAACGCCCAGAAAAGATTTTGTTTTATTATTCTCATAGTACGTTTTGAAATTTTTATTACTTCAAGAATAAGCATCAAATCTCCTCTCATCAGCGTAATATTGGCTGACTCCATGGCAATATCCGTGCCTTCACCCATGGCAATACCTACATTGGCTTGGGTGAGTGCGGGCGCGTCGTTTATGCCGTCACCGATCATTGCCACAATTTTCCCTTGTTCTTGAAGCGCACGAACTTTCTCTGATTTTTTTTCTGGCAAAACTTCGCTCATTACATTATCTATGCCCACCTCCGCTGCAATAGCTCTAGCAGTACGGTCGTTATCTCCGGTCAGCATCCAAACATCTATGCTGTTCTTTTTGAGGATCTGTATTGCTTCAATTGATTCCTTTTTTAACACATCGGCAACAGCAAGCGCGCCCTTAATCTTTTTATCAACAGCAAGAATCATTATTGTCTTTCCTTCATTTTCAAGCTTGGTGATAGCATTTTCGTATAAAGATGCATCGAGACCAATATCAGCCATCAAGGCTCGGTTTCCTAAATATGCCTCAATTTTTTGAGATTGGATTTGTAAAAATCCTCGCAATCCCTTTCCAGAGATAGCCTTAAAATCTTCTAATCTATAAAGTTCGATTTTTTCTTTCGTCACCTCATCTATAATTGCCCTATCAAGCGGGTGCGAGGATTTTTGATCAATGCTTGCGGCATATTGCAATATGGCCTGCGCCAAGGGATGTTCTGATCTCTGCTCCAATGAAGCGGCAAGATTAAGAATTTCAACTTGGTGGTTATTATTGAACGCAACAATATCAGTCAATTGCGGTTTCCCTTGGGTGAGGGTACCTGTTTTATCTAAAATCACCGTGTTTATCTTATTGGCAATTTCGAGCGAAGCGGCGTCTTTTATTAAAATTCCTCTGCCCGCCGCACTGCCGGAAGAAACCATAATGGCCATTGGCGTGGCAAGACCAAGAGCGCAGGGACAGGCGATGATCAAAACAGCCACAAAATTAATAAGAGCAAAAGTAAAAGCGGGAGCCGGCCCGCCTGCCGGCGAGGCAGGCCCGAAGAAAAACCAAACAACAAAAGTCAGAACAGCGATGATAAATACCGCGGGAACAAAATAGGAAGAAACCAGGTCAGCCAGTCGTTGAATCGGAGCCTTGGAACCCTGGGCTTCCTCTACCATTTTAATAATTTGCGAGAGCACCGTGTCCTTTCCAACCTTGGTCGCGCGGAAAGTGAAAGTTCCGAATTTATTTATGGTGCTGCCTATAACTACGCTGTCAACTTTTTTATGAATTGGCATTGATTCCCCGGTAATCATTGATTCGTCAATTTCCGAATCTCCCTCGGTTATCTTCCCGTCAACCGGAATTCTTTCTCCGGGCCGAACAATTATTAAATCGCCAACAATAACATCAGCAATCAGCATTTCAATTTCCCGCCATTGGCGAGGCTCGCCTTCGGCGGCTTTTCCGTCCCTTAAAACTTTTGCCGTCTTTGGCTGAAGCCCTATCAATTTTTTAATCGCTTCGCTTGCCCTTCCCTTCATTAAAACCTCAAAATACTTTCCCAAAAGGATTAAAACAATAATTATCGCCGAAGTATCGAAATAGATCGCCGGTGTTATCCCTCCTTTTGTGAAAAAGATAGGGAAAACAGTAACCGCCACGCTGTAGAAATATGCCGCTAAAGTTCCAATGGCGATTAACGTATTCATGTCAGCCGTGCGGTATTTTACAAGAAGCTTAAGTCCGCTGTAGAATTGCCAGCCAACCCAAAATTGCACAGGAGCTGTTAGGACAAGAAGAATCCAGTTATTATTTAAAATTTTTGGCACAAAAGAGAACCATTCCGGGAAACTGCCCAAGAATATAAGAACAGAAATAATGCCGCCGACGACAAGCTTACGCTTCATATTTTTTATCTGATTCTCTCGTTCCATATCCGCGTGATTGTGTCCAGAAGAGCCCATATCTATTTTTTCTTTTTTTGTTTGGAAACCGATATTGAGATTATAACCAGCAAGTTCAACTGCTTTTGCCAGACCAGATTCAGAAACAATATTTTCATCAAACTCAATCAAAGCTGATTCCGAAGCGAAATTAACCGAAGCAGAATGCACGCCGGACGTCTTTGAAAGCGCTCGTTCAATGGTGGCAACGCAGCTGGCACAATGTATTCCGTGAATTTTATATGTTTCTTTTTTCATGCTCCTATATCTTTTTTCTTTTCTTCAAATTCTTTTTTGTCTATCTCTCCTTTTGCATAGCGTTCTTTAAGAATATCCAAAGGCGTTTTCTCTTTATTGCCAGAGTTATCTTTTTGCGGATTTGCAACCCATTTCACCAGTAAAACAATTCCAACGATAATCAATACCCACCAAAAAATCATAAAGATAAAACCTCCGCCGAAACCCATCATATAATTATTGTCGTAATAATAACCCATCATAAATTAATTTGACAAATTATATATTTTTAATAATTCTTCTATTGCCTTTTTCTTATTTTCTATCATCTGATGGACCAGGCAGGTGTCAAGATGTCCGGAAAGGAGCTCTCGCTTGGCAGCAGTCAAAAGACCGATAACACTGTCCACCTGTTGTATAATTTCCGGACAATATCTATTTTTTTCTATCATTTCTATTACTTTTAAAAGCGTGCCCTGGGCCTGCTTGGAATACTTAAGGGATTTTTCCCTGTTTGCAAAAATATGCTTTTTCATGTTATGTTTAATATAACTAATAAACCTACCACCTAGGTAGTAGGTTATCATTATCAAAATAAAAAGTCAAGCAGAGAAATTTTTCATGACCTTCGGCTACATCACGATACCTCTAATGGCCTTCACAGCATTCGCGATGATAATGTTGTTTATGGTGATACAAAAAAGAAATAAATAAAAAAGAGCGGCCCGAAGGTCGCTCTTACCGAAAGTACTACTCTTCTTCGTCTCGCTCTTCGAGGTAATCCCAGCGATGGTCTTCGAAATCGCCGCGGTCGTAATCTTCAACCATCTGCCTCCATCGGGACTCTGCGCTCGAATGATCGATTGACTCCAAATCTTCTTGGAGCCACCGAGTCTTTTGGTCAGACATCTCGCCAGAAATGAGTAGGGCACTGTTGATGTCGCCCTCCTCTGGACCACCTTTCCCAATGAGCTCCGCGAGAGCACAGGCGTAGCAGATAGTGCTGTCTTTCTTCTGTGATTGAAATTTCTTTCCGCAATTTTTGCAAGTGCATTCGTTCGTCATAGCCATTCTCCTTTTTGTGGTTTAGAAACCAGCAAATTGGAGCTCATCCGCTTTCTTCCTTGTGGGAAGGGGCAAGGGTTGAGAGGCACTTTTACGACCCTGATAGCCCGAACAGATCGTAAATTTCTACTTATATTATATACCAAAAGCCATCAATTTGTCAAGCACAAAATTAGGCTTAAAATATATGGCTAAAATAGGCCAATTTATAGAATTTTAAACTTTATTAATTGCGCCCTGTAGGGATTGGACCTACGGCCTTTCGAATGTGAATCGAACGCTCTACCACTGAGCTAAGGGCGCTAGATATTTAATTTATTCACCAGTTTCTCGTGCGGGTAGTCAAGGATGTCGCGTATGAAACGGTCGTACATGCCGAAGCGGTAGAGAAATTCTTCTGTAGTGAAAATTGCGTAATTTAATTCCTTGCCGATTTCTGCCTCAATGTTTTTTAAAATTCTGTCCAATGCCCCGCGTCTGATGGAATCGCCGACGATAAATAAATCAATCCTGCTTTCATCTGACTGAATAAAAATTCCCGATAAAATTATTAATTTTATTTTGCCCGTTGAATTAAGTGATTTTATTAATTTTTCTTTATTAATTGGCGCGGCCGTTACAACCAAACCTCTCAGCTGATGCAAAAATGGGAAAAGCGGATTAAGTTTAAAACCCTGGATTATTTTCTTTTTGTTTTTTATTTCGCCGTTTTTGAGTTTTATAACATCGTCTATTTTTTCCCGTTTTTGTTTTATGAAGTCAATTCCGTTTAAAAGAAAAATCTCCCGGCGAACCGAGGCAATACTGACCTTGGCCCTGCGGGAGATATCTTTTGCATTAAATAGGTTTTCTTGATTTAACAGGAAAAGACGGATTATTTTAACCCTTGCCGCTGAACCAAAAATCTTTTCTAGGATGCTCTGCATAACAATTTCACTCTAGCACCAGCAATAATTTTTGGCAACTACTTAAGTTCCACTGTGCAGCCTGCGGCAACCAGTTTGGCTTTGAGCTCGTCTGCTGATTTTTTGTCCATTCCCTCTTTGACAACAATAGGAGCCTTGTCAGCCATATCTTTTGCCTCCTTAAGGCCGAGACCAAGTGTGTCGCGGAGAACTTTAATCACTTCAATTTTCTTTTCTCCAGTACTTTTAATTTCAACATTAAAGGCTGACTTTTCTTCAACCTCTTCCGTTGTCGCATTACCCGCCCCATTTACCGAAGCAGCAACCATCATTGCCTGTGCTGATACGCCAAACTTTTCTTCCAATGTCTTCACTAATTCTGACAATTCCAAAACGCTAAGTTTCTCTATTTTTTCTATAATATCGTTAAACTTGTCGCTCATGTTTTTATTTCTTAATCTGGGATAATACTCCCACTAAATTTCTAATAACGCCATTTAGAGTCACGACCAAACCTCTTTGCGACGAACTGATAACATAAATTAATTTACCGAGCAAAATTTCTCTTGAGGGAATGCTGGCAAGCTCGGTCACTAAGCCGGGGCCGATATAGCCGTTTTCGTATATTCCACCGGCAAAAGTCACCATTTTGTTTTCTTTTGCGAATTTGTCCAGAGCTTTTGCCGGAGCAATGGGATCATTTTCAGAAAAGGCAATTGCAATTTCTCCGTCAAGTTTCGGCATTTCGCCAGATGGATTGATCGCTCCAAGCGCCCTTTTGATAAGCGTCTTTTTGGCAACAGTATATTTAACGTCGATCTCTCTTAATAATTTTCTTAATTTTGTTGACGCGGAAACGCTAAGACCGTGGAAATTTACAAAAATAATAACCTTGGCCTTTTTAAATCCAGCTTCCAAATCTTTTAATATTTCCTGTTTTTGGTCTTTCGTTATCATAAAAAATACGGCAAAAGCCGCAAATATATCTGAACAGGACTTACATTATAAATGCCTGCTGTCTACGACTTATACTCCCATTCTATTCGCCTTTCCAAATTTGTCAACTATAAAATATAGCAGGCAAAAAAACAGCGCTCCCGCAAGGTCAAAAAATAAATCTCCCAAAGTGTCGCGGTATAAATTCATCGGGAATTTAAAAAGAGAAAAAACAGATGACGGGAAAAATACGCTGTAAATATATTCGGCAAATTCCCACAAAACGCCGGTGAGCATTGTAAAAGAAATTGTAGATAAATAACGCGCGATTTTATTGCTGATCTTAAAATAATTTTCGTCCAGATAAAAAAACAAAAGCGCCACCCATATTCCGCCCGCAAAGTGCATTGGCATATCAAGCCACGGAACTATCCACTGCCAGCTGCCGATGGAAGATAAAGTTTCCACAAAAAGAATAAGAAATAAAATAATTAAAACCGTCTTAAAAGAAATCATTCTCTAATTATACACTTTACAAAATATTCTGAAACAGCTTGCTGGATTTCTTCCAGCTCTTTTTTGGAATATGATTTTTCTTTTTCAAACGCAGGTGATAATGTTTTACCCTGCCGGAATTGCTGTAGAAAATAATAATTTGCCGGCGCCAGCGCCTTGGCGATTTCTATTATATTTTCTTTGCTATGAAGCGTTGGTAAAACAGTTGTCCGAAATTCATATCGCAGGCCGGATTTTTTTATAATTTCAACACTTTGTTTTATTTTTTCTATATCTATTTTTACACCGGTAATTTTTTCGTATTTTTCTTGGGTGAGCGGGGCTTTGATATCCATGGCAATATAATCCAGAACATCTTTTTTGAGCAGCTCTTCTATAACTTCCGGTCTTGTGCCGTTTGTGTCCAATTTTGTATCAAAGCCTAGATTTTTTATTTTTAATAAAAAATCGGCTAAATCCGGCTGTAATGTCGGCTCCCCGCCCGTTATGCACACACCTTCTAAAATGCCAACTCTGCCTTTCAAAAATTTAAAAAAATCTTCTTCTTTTATTCTTGGTTGAACCTTTATTTTTTCCGCATCAACCAGTTCGGAATTATGACAAAAACCGCACAAAAAATTACAGCCAATGGTAAAAACCGTGGCTGCCATTTCTCCTGGATAATCAATGAGAGTCAGTTTTTGAAGTCCCCCCAATAACATAAGTTTTTCTGTCTTTAAATTCTTCCTGTTTGCCGACGTGCCACTGCTGAACAGGTCTGATATAACCGACTATGCGCGAGTAGACCTCGCATGGCTGGGGTATGAGGCAATGCGGACAGTTAAAATGCTCGCCTGAAATGTATCCATGGTTGGGACAGATACTGAAAGTGGGAGTAAAAGTAAAATACGGAAGCTCGTAGTTGGTAAAAATTTTCTTCAGGAGCAATTTTATCATTTCCGGATCGCTGATTTTTTCTCCCAAAAATCCGTGAAGCACTGTCCCGCCTGTATACATTGTCTGCAAGTCATCCTGAAGCTCTAAGGCCTCAAACAAATCATCTGTATGGCCAACGGGCAAATGAGTGGAATTGGTGTAATACGGCTCTTTATCTCCCGCAGTGATGATATCCGGATAATTCTCCTTGTCTTTTTTGGCTAGACGATATGCGGTTCCCTCTGCCGGCGTTGCTTCAAGATTATAGAGACTGCCGGTTTCTTCCTGATATTTAATTAGGCGCTGGCGCATAAAATCCAAAATCTCTTTGGCAAATTTCTGGCCGGCCGACGCGGTAATATTTTTATCTATAAAATTCAGCAGGGCCTCGTTCATTCCCACCAGGCCGATGGTGGAAAAATGATTTCCCCAATAGGCGTTGCGCATTCTTTTTACCGCCTCAAGATAATACTTGGAATAAGGATAAAGCCCTTTTTCCGTAAAAATCTCCACTGTGTTTCTTTTTATCTCCAGACTTTCTTTTGCCAAATCCATGAGACGGCCGAGCCGGTCAAAGAAATCTTTTTTTGTTTTGGAAAGATAGCCGATCTGGGGCAAATTGATGGTGACAACGCCGATGGAGCCGGTTAACGGCGCTGAACCGAATAATCCGCCTCCGCGCTTGTAAAGTTCGCGGTTGTCCAGACGCAGACGGCAGCACATGGAACGGGCGTCGTCCGGACTCATCTCGGAATTGATAAAATTGGCAAAATACGGCACTCCGTATTTGGCTGTCATTTCCCAGATACCATGCAGGGACGGATTATCCCATTCAAAATCTTCCGTGATGTTAATGGTCGGGATGGGAAAAGTGAATACTCTGCCCTTGGCATCTCCCTCTGTCATCACCTCTGTAAAGGCGCGGTTAAAAAGATTCATTTCTTCCTGAAATTCGCCATAGGTTTCTTTCTGCGGCTGTCCGCCGAGAATAACCGACTGTGTTGCCAGATGTTTAGGAGGTTTGATGTCCAAAGTGACATTTAAAAACGGCGTCTGGAAGCCCACGCGTGTGGGAATGGCGCAGTTAAAAATAAATTGCTGCATTGCCTGTTTAATCTGCTGGTAAGTAAGATTGTCATATCGTATGAACGGCGCCAAGAGCGTGTCAAAATTGGAAATGGCATTGGCTCCTGCCACTTCGCCCTGCAAGGTATAAAAAAAATTTACCAGCTGGCTTAGGGCGGACTGAAAATGCTTGGCTGGTTTTGATTCCACCTTTCCCCTTACTCCGCCGAATCCCCTGACCAATAAATCAAATAAATCCCAGCCGCAACAATAAGGGCCGAGAAAATCCAAGTCGTGAATATGGAAGGCGCCGGTATTGACCACCTCTCTAATTTCTTTGGAATAGATTTTATTCAGCCAATATTTTTTACTGACCGCGGAAACAATGTACTGATGCAAACCCTGCAAAGAATAACCCATATTGGCGTTTTCCCTAATTTGCCAGTCAGAATCGTCGATGTATTTGTCCACCATTTCCAGGCTCTCGTCAATGGATGTCTTGGCCTCGCGAATCCTGCGGTGCTGTTCACGGTAAAGAATATAGGACTTGGCTGTTTCCACATAACCCTCAAGAATCAAAACCTCTTCTACAATGTCCTGTATATCTTCAACCTTAATAACCTCTTCCCTGCGAAAGCGTTTATTTATAAGATTTTTTACCCTTTCGGTTAAAATTTTGGAATGTTTGCCGTTACCCTGATTAGAGGCAGTTAAAGCCTTGTGAATGGCAGAATAGACCTTCTGCTGGTCAAAATCTGCTATCCTCCCGTCTCTTTTTTCTACTTTTTTTACAATCTTTATTGATTTTGACCTTATCTTTGGCATAAGTAAATATTAAAACAACTTAATGATACCTTACGTTTTAAAAAACGAGAAATTTTTTGTGGATAAGTAAAAAATTCTATGAAACTCCGTACTTTTTGGAGATTTCCGCTTCCACTTCTTCACGAACACGGCCGTATTTAAATGAAGAAATCTTGGCAATATCATCGCCGATCTGCGGATTGCCCCTTGTAAACGCTATAATTTTTACACTAAACGGCCTTGCAGGCTGACCGTCAATAAGCAATTTCAAACAGGCGTTGAAGTTATCAATATTTATGAGATCATAGGAATTAAAAACTGGTTCAAACTGCTTTTCCAAAAACTCCCCATCTTCAGAACCAATTCTGAAGCTGGCAATAGAGCCGGCATTGCCAAAGACTGCTTTTTTAATCCCCTCTTCAAGCTGGCCAATGTATTGGTGCGCTATTATCAAATCAAGTTTGTATTTGCGCGCCTCAGATAGAATTGTGGAAATAGAATCAGTGGTTACATTTTGAAACTCATCAATGTACAAATAAAAATCTTTTCTGTCCTGCTCCAGCATATCTACGCGCGAAAGCGCTGCCATAAGAAGTTTGCCGACCAAAATTAAACCGAGCAGACTGGAATTGATATCGCCCAGCCGTCCCTTGCTCAAATTTATGAGAAGAATTTTCTGCTCGTCCATTGCCTGGCGAAAATTAAACGAAGATTTTTCCTGGCCGATAATGGGGCGCATGATGTCATTGCTTAAAAAATTATCAAACTTGCTGGTGATGTAAGGCACCATATTTGCCAGAGCCGCCTCACCGCCCGCCTTTTCTGCCACATCACGCCAGAAACTTCGGACTATTGGATTGTTTGACTTAGAAAGTTTTAAATCGCGGAAAGTCTTGTCGCTGAAGACTCGGCTGACTTCAAAAAGCGTGTTGCCGGAAGAGGGATCGTCCATAACCAGCATGGTGGCGTTTCTAAAATACTGCTCAAACATCGGACCGCCGGCAACTTTCATGTCAAAAAGTTTGTTGAAAATTCCAAGCAGTTCGTTGACAATAAAAGTTTTTTGCTCCGGGTATCGCGGGTCATACTCAAGCATATTCAAACCCATTGGTCTTGCGACATCTCCGGGATTAAAATAAATTACATCTTCGGCGCGGTTTTGAGGAATTCTTGCCAAAATTTCCTGAACATCAGAACCATGCGGGTCAATAAAACAAACTCCCTTGCCTGCCTCAATGTCCTGCACAATCATATTTTTTAAAAGATTTGTTTTGCCTGTGCCTGTCTGACCAATAACATAAAAATGTCTGCGCCGGTCTTCTTCTTTTATAAAAATATTCGTTAATTCTCCTCGATAGGAATTTTTACCGATTAAGAGGCCTGATTTCGGCAAATTCAACGGCGGCGGCGCTTCCTTGGTTTTGAGATATTTAAGCTGGGGCGCGGCAGACGGGGCAATTCCCATTGGCAGATGAAAAAGTGTTGCCAGTTCAGCTGTATTTAGAAGCATACTGTAATTTTTATCAGGCATTCTAAAAGAAAATTTATAAAATAAATCTTTAAGTTTTTTGTCATTTAATTTTAAAAACTGGAATCCGTTCCCTTGGCTGTCTTCAAACTGCAAAAAGGCGCTTTCCAATTCCCTTAATATTGACTTTGCTTTTTCTTTTGTTTCCGAAGAGGCAACGAGGCGCAGATTAATATTCATCATCTGGCGGGAAGCTTTCATTTCCAGAAGATTAACCAAGTTTTCATCAGCCGGTTTGGGTTTAATATCATCTTTCTTTTTTTGGTCAGTGCCTCCGGTAATCAAAAATCCCATTTCTTTCGCAAATTCTCCGGACAAACTGCTGTCTTTTTTCAGGGCCGAACCCAAAGATTTTCCCTGCTTAACTCCCGAGGCCGTGGCTTTTGCCATATTATTTACTTCGTTGCCGGCAGAAGAAACTACTATCTGCAAAGCAGCGCCCTCGCCATCCTCCTGCAGTTTAGAAAAAATATTTATAATCACCTGAAGCGGGTCTGACTGAAATTTGTCGTATGTTTTTATGGGAAGAATTTCCTGTTTTTTCAGCTTGGCCGTTGAGCCCAAAGAATAGCCCTGGGGTTTAAAAATATTATAATCATCTTCTTTAATTTTAACGTGGGCATAAGGAAAAAGTCCCTGAATAGTTTTTTCAAAAATATGCGCCTGCTTTTTGTCCACCGCGGAATAAAAGACCACCTCATCACCCCTGGCCGGCAAACCCACCTCCAGAACAAAATAAGAATTTTTTGCAACCATGCTCTGATAAAACTGCTCCATGGGCGCGATAATCTGTTTAAGTTCTTTTTCCGCCTCTTTGGGTTTTTCAAGAGGCAGGGTTATTTCATATAAAACAAGATTGAGGGCCGCCCGAACTCTTTTCTGATTTCTGTGGATAAAATAAAAAACTATTCCGGCCGGCAGAGCTATAACCAAAATAATCAGAACAAAATAGAAATAAAAGAAAAATTGATACATCAAGTATTTTTAATGCCTTGTAAAAATTTTATTAAGGCGTCGTGAAAATCGTCTTCCAAATGCGGGTCATCTATTTTTTTGACCACGGAGACAGCGTTTAAAACTCCCTTATCTTCTACCAATTGTAAAAGCTGTAAAACTTGTCTCTGATGCGGCTCTTCTGCTTTTTCCAAAGACAATTCAGAAATTTTTTCTGCGTTTGCCTTTATCTCCTCAGAAGACAACTTATGTTCTTCGCCCAAAACTTCCTCCGGCCTTTTCTGGATGTGCTCTTTTAAAATCTCTCTGGCAAAATCAGGCCTTTCGTTAATCATCCGCCTCAAGGCATCAATTTCTTCCTGTGTTGAATTAAACTTTATTTCTTCTGCCATATAAAAATATTATAACACAGACAATTGCAATCACCACTGCGATGTTTATTATGTCAAAATATTTTTGGATTAACTCCCAATTCTGGCCAAGATAATAGCCAGTAAAAATTAAAATGGTGTGCCATAATGCCGCGCCAATTAAAGTATAAAAAATAAACTTCCATAATTTCATTCTGCCTGCTCCGGCAGGAATAGAAATAAAATGCCTGACAACTGGAATCAAACGACATAAAAAAACGCTCACTTCACCATGCTTATTGAAAAAATTTTCCGTCATTTCCAAATGATGTTCGTTAAGCAGAAAATACTTGCCGAATCTTGCCACAAACGGACGGCCTCCGTAAAAACCAACAAAGTAAGAAATAAGGGAACCAATTAAGGCGCCGACCAAACTCCAAATTAAAACAGGCCAAAAAGAAAAACGTCCGGCCTGCCACAAAAATCCGGCAAAGGGCATAACCGCCTCAGATGGTACAGGAAAAATCATACTCTCCAGAACCATTAAAAAACAAACGCCGGCATAGCCAACCTTATCAATAATCCCTACAAAAAAATTAACAAGAAATTGCATCAATCGGAAGCGGTGAGATTCGAACTCACGATGCCTTTCGGCATACCCGCTTTCCAAGCGGGCGCACTAGGCCACTATGCGACGCTTCCAAAATAATTTTTCAATTTTCCTCTTAATACTTCTCTCCCGTGTCCACTTTTAAAATATTTTTCTGCGGCCATTGCATCATTTTTATTGATATAAGCTTCATAAAATATCAAATCAAATTTACCGTTTCTTGAAGAAAAATCAGACTGACCACTATTATGGTCTCTAATTCTACGTTTCAAATTATTTGTAAAACCATAATATAATTTACCATTCTTTTTAAATTTTAACACATAAAAGTAAAACATTAATTATATTATTACTTCCGCCTCATCGGCGGATGCACCTCATTACCGCACAAGTGCGCCGTTGAGGCGCAATGCGACGCTTCCTTTTACTATCTTATTTTTACCTGTTTTTTTGGCTTTATACAAGGCTTTGTCAGCGCAACGAAACATATTCTCAAAATCTTTTGTCTTATTTAAACTTGTCACGCCACCGCTAACTGTAAAATTTATTTTTTTATTTTTATAAACAAAACTGTTTCTTTCCAGCTTTCCGCGGATATCATCGGCGATTTTATATGCGTCATCTTCGTTGGCTCCGGCCAGACCCACTACAATTTCTTCCCCGCCCCAACGGGCCACAGCATCAATGCCTCTTACACGGTCCAATATTAATCCGCTAAAAAATTTTAAGGCCTCGTCGCCCGCCTGATGGCCGTAAGTATCGTTAAGTTTTTTAAAATTGTCTATGTCAAAAATTATCAAACTAAAATCTTTTATTATCAAAGATTTTCTTTTATCGCCGTGTTTTAAAAAGGCCGACACCTGAGAAATAATCTTTTCTGACTCTTCTTTAAAGCCATGCCTATTGTAAAGCTTGGTCAGCTCGTCTTTATATGCCAGCTCGCGCAGTTTTTTAATCTCTTTTTCCAGTTTTTTAATTTTTTGTAAAGCAGTCATATTAAATTTACAAACTCGTTCCCCTTAATATCTTTATTCTACTTTTACGATAATCGCAGTCATATCGTCTGGGTGAACGCGGGCCTCTTCCTCTCGATTTTTGCGGCTGATTTCCAAAGCCTTCTCATACAACAATTTAGCACTACTACTAATAAGGTCTTTGAAATCTAAATCTTTTTCTTGGGGGGCGGCCATGGTTCCAAAAGCCTCTTCTAATGTCCTCTCGATTTCTTCGTCCGTTAGATTATCAGTAATTCCATCGGTAGTAATCAGAAATAAATCGCCTTTTTGCGCCAGGGTTTCAAGAATCTGGGGTTCAAGATATTTTCCAAATCCAAGTGCCTTACTTAATTCATTTCGTCTGTATAGTAGAGCGTGATCGTGGGTATTGCTTAATTGGATCTGTGTTTCTTTGGGGTTAGCACTTTGTTTGATGAGCGGGTTATCATCGAGAGTTAAACATTCCAGTTTGCCTCCGCGAAAAAGGTAAACCCGGCTATCCCCAACATGGGCGATCACAGCAACTAATCCCTTTTCCTTACTTTGGGTAAACATCAAAACAGTAGCAGTGGTGCTAGGCCCGGCTTTTTCTATTTGGAGTTTTTCGCCCCATCTAAAAAGTCTATCATTTGCTTCAAGTAAACAGTCTCTAAGATCAGCCCCGATTTTCTTAGGGTCCCTTTGGGAGATATTTTTAGTAGTCCCGCGATGATGTTGTTCAAGATATAACTTTAAAATCTTTTTTGCGGTTTCAGCAGCCTCCTGTCCATAAAAGTGGCCCCCCACGCCATCAAACACACCGTAAACTGCTTGGACTACGTCACCAGAATCAAAAGCTAATATATCGTCTTCGCAACGATGTTCTCTGCCCTCTTTAGCTCGGCGGACACGGCCGCTGGTGAGCATAATTCCTTCATGAGTAAGTTCGGGAGATGGTAGATTTTCTGGGTTAAAATTTCTAGGCATCTATATGTTTACTTCCTTATAATTTTTAATTTAACTCTTTCTCTAAATAAATATACAAATAAATAAATCAAATATGCGTTTCTCTTAGGGCCTTAATTCTCTCCTCAATTGGCGGATGAGTGGAAAATAATTTTACTATCCACGATGTTGCGTGTTTGCCCTTAAACGGATTGTCTATATAAAGATGTGATGTTGAATTGTTTGCTCGTTTAACAGAAACAGGATAACTTGAAATTTTTTCCAATGCAGAGGCAAGGCCTTCGGGATAGCGCGTTAAAAGCGCGCCATCTGTGTCAGCTAAAAATTCGCGCTTTCTTGAAACAGCCAACTGAATAAGCGTTGCGGCAATGGGCGCAAGAATGGCTGTTACAATACCCAAAATCATCATAATCGCACCAGCACGGCTGTCATTATCTCTGCTTCTGCCTCCAAAAAACGACATTCTCAAAAATAAATCAGAAAGCATGGCAATGAAACCAACCAAAATAACTACAATAGTGGAAATCAAAATGTCGCGGTTGCCGATATGCGAAAGTTCGTGGCTAATCACGCCTTCAAGTTCTGTTTTGTTTAATCTTTCAAGTAGGCCTGTTGTAACAGCCACAACCGCATTATCCTGATTTCTGCCTGTTGCAAAAGCATTGGGCGAGGGGTCGTTGATGACATAAATTCTTGGCGTTTTTAAACCGGCTGTGATGCAAAGATTTTCCACAACATGATAAAGCTCCGGCATTTCGTTATGTTCAACTGGTTTTGCGCCGGCCATTGAAAGCGCAATTTTATCAGAATACCAATAGCTTGCAAAATTCATAATCAAACTAAAAATAATTGCAAAATACAAAATTGCCGGATTGCCATAGGCCTGCGAAAAGACCCAGCCCACGCCGATAATGATAATCAAAAACAAGCTCATCAAGAGCCAGGTTCGGCGAATATTTTTTCCTTGTTGCGTATATAAGGTCATATTTTATCTATTATAAATTTCATCTCTTTTGGCAACTTTAACAAGATGAATTTCAGCTTTTTCTTTAAAAAAGAAAATTACGCGATAATCTCTGCCGATACGAAAAGAATAAAATCCACTCAATTCACCTGTTAATGGTTTTGTGTGCAGTTTGGAATGAAACGGGTCTGATTCTAAAAAATCAATTTGTTTTACGAGCTGGTTTTTTAATTTCTTTTCCAGTTTTCTTGCAGAAGATTCAAATCCTGAACCGTAAAAAACAACCCATTTCATAAATTAACTGATTCTTTTTAAAAAATCTTTTTTGTTGTAACGGTAAACAGGTTTTCTTCTCGCAAGAGACAAAATTTCTTTTACAAAACCTTTTTTATAAATTCCTTCTTTGTCTTTCAAACAGCCGCAAAAAGCCTCTTTTATTTCAAAAACTTCTTGTCTCAAAAGTTTTATTTCTTTTTGTAATATTTGTGCTTCTGCTGTTGACATAATTATATAATATCACAAATTTTCTAAAAAACAATCTAACAAGACCACCAGCATAAAGATAATAATTCTTGAACACCCAAAAAGAAAATTGTCGCCCCTAATAAAATTAAAAAAACATAAAAGCAGTAAATAAAAATTTTTCTTATCTTTTCAACGATCTTATCAAACATATTTTTAGATTAAAATTTTACTGCCACCGGTTCGCGCTCGGCTCCGCCTTCTGTTTCAAAAAATTCCATTTTGGAAACGTTAAACATTCCGGCAATGATATTGGCTGGAAAAGATTCTATCATTATGTTGAGGTCGCGGACATTGCCATTGTAAAATCTCCGCGCTGCCTGAATTTTATCTTCCGTATCAGTTAATTCATCCTGCAGGGCCTTAAAATTTTCCGAAGCTCTCAATTGCGGATAATTTTCTGAAACAGCAAACAAAGTTTTGAGCGCTCCTGCAAGCTGATTTTCCGCCGCTGCCTTGTCCGCCATTCCGCTCGCTCCCATGGCCCGAGTTCTGGCTTCTGTAACTTTTTGAAAAACCCCGGACTCATGAGCCGCGTAACCCTTGACTGTTTCCACTAAATTGGGAATTAAATCGTATCGCCTCTTTAACTGTACCTCAATGTCTGACCACGCCTCTTTGGCACGGTTAACAAGACGAACAAAACTGTTATAAACAAAAACAAACCAAAGGGCTATAACTGCGATAATCGCAATAGTTACGAAAGAAATAGATATCATAAATTATAATTTTTTACTAATAATCCATTCCTGGGTTGGGCGGCATTGGCCCGCCCTGGGCTGGTTTGGGAATTTCTGCCACTGCCACTTCTGTGGTTAAAAGCATGGCTGCCGCTGATGCGGCGTTCTCAAGAGCAGTGCGCGTCACCTTAACCGGGTCAATAATGCCTGCCTTTATCATATCATCAATTTCTTTGTCAGCCAAAGCATCATAGCCGGGATTGGTGTTTTTGGATGCCCTGATATTATTGACAATCACTCCAGGATCGCTTTTGCCCGCGTTCATCACAATTTGCCTTAATGGTTCCTCAAGTGATTTCAGTAATATTTCATAACCTACATTAAACTCGCTGCTCTCACCTGCAACCTTTTTACTTTTGGCAATTTCTCCCGCCTTTATAAGCGCAGTGCCTCCGCCAGCAACAATTCCTTCATCAACAGCTGCCTTTGTCGCATTAACAGCGTCTTCAATTTTCATCTTTAAATATTTCATCTCTGTTTCCGTGGCAGCGCCAACTTTTATAACAGCCACTCCGCCGATGAGCTTGGCGAGACGCTCCTGCAGTTTTTCTTTATCAAATTCAGAATCGCTTTTTTCAATTTGTTTTCTAACCTGAGCCACGCGTTCGTCAATTTCCTGTTTTTTACCCTTTCCGCCGACAATGGTGGTGTTGTCTTTTGTGGCAATAATTTTTCTCGCCCTGCCCAGCATATTCAAATCCGCATTTTCCAATTTTATGCCAAGTTCTTCGGAAACAATTTTCCCGCCGGTGACAACAGCAATATCCTGAAGCATTTCTTTTTTTCTGTCGCCATAACCCGGCGCCTTTACAGCCAGCGTATTAAAAATTCCCCTGATTTTATTTACAACAAGGGTGGCCAATGCATCACCATCAACATCTTCCGCAATAATCATCAATTCTTTTTTGCCTGTTTTGGCCAATTTTTCTATGAGAGGCAAAATTTCATTTATAGAAGAAATCTTCTTGTCAGTGATTAAAATTAAAATATCTTCGTAAACAGCTTCCATTGTATCAGCGCTGGTTATCATATAGTGCGAAACATAACCCTTATCAAACTGCAAACCCTTAACCACCTCGCTTTCAACGCCGAAAGACTGCGACTCCTCAACGGTTATAACTCCGTCTTTGCTTACCTTGTCTATGGCCTCGGCAATAATTGCGCCGATTTCTTCTGATTCTGCAGCAATAGTGGCAACCTGTCCAACTTCTTCTTTACTCTTAATTGGTTTGGCCATTTTTTTGAGTGCATCAACAACATTATCTTTTGCCTTGTCTATGCCATGACGGATAGCCATGGGATTTGTACCCAAGACAGCAGCCTTAAGCCCTTGTGCCACGATGGCCTGAGTTAAAACAACGGCAGTTGTTGTGCCGTCACCGGCAATATCATTGGTCTTAGAGGCGACTTCTTTTGCAATTTCGGCTCCCATGTTTTCAATTTTGTCTTCCAGCTCAATTTCCTTGGCAATGGTAACGCCGTCGTTGGTGATTGTCGGTGCGCCATAACCCTTTTCCAAAACAACATTTCTGCCTTTTGGGCCGAGCGTGATTTTTACCGCCTCGCTGACAGCGTCAATGCCGGCCTTCAAGGCCTGACGAGCTTTTTCATTAAAAACAATTTGTTTGGACATAATGCTAATCTACAAATTTTGACGAATGACACGAATATTTGTTGCATTCGTAAATCATTCGTTGATTTGTATTATTCAATAATTGCTAATATATTTTCCTCACTAATAATACAATACTTCTTATTATTCAATTTTATCTCGTCGGGACTATACTTTGAAAAAATAATTCTCTGACCCTTTTTAACTGACATGGGAATAATTTTCCCGTTGGCATCGCTCTTACCCGGACCGATTTCCACAATCTTGCCCTGGTCTGGTTTTTCTTTATTAATAGTTTCGGGAATCAAAATCCCGCTCTTGGTTTTCGAGCCAGCGCCTCGCTCCTCATCAGAAAGAAGTTCAATAAGAACATTATTATGTAAAGGTTTTATTTTAGTCATACAAAGATATTTTAAGAAAAATTAAACCCTTGTCAAGAACGCATGCATATGCTAGTTTCAAATTGGAGGTTAACATGGGACATTTCAGTGAGCATGGCGGGGTTCCTTACGAACCCCCCAAAAAAGAAACACCCCAAGAAACTCTTGATCGTGTGAATCAAGAACGAGAAAAAAAGGGTTTGCCACGATTATCTTATTTTTGCGTTGCACATGGAATGCCGCCTACAACTTATCAGGGCGGAGAGGATTAATCTTTAGAGAATTCCATATTACCCGAATCCGCAAGGAGGAGGGCTTTTTCTTTTGTCCCCTTGATAAGGGGGGCGCGGGGGTTTATAATACTAATTAATGTCTATTTCTTTTATTATTTCCGTTTCCCAGATTGTTGTCTGCGGACTTTTGATTACGGTAATTCTGCTCCAGCAAAGGGGAAGCAGTTTGGGCGGTTCATTCGGCGGAGGCGGAGCCTCTTATTTTGTCCGCCGAGGTTTTGAAAAAATTTTATTCATTGCCACCATTGTTTTGAGTATTCTCTTCGCTGGTTTGACTATCATAGCCCTTCTTATAAAATAAAATTATAAATGAATAAAAATCTCTTTAGATTTGTTTATGCTCTAAGAAGCTTTTCCTTAAAAGAAAAAGTTATTTTTTTTGTTTTATTTATTATTTTTGTAATCAGCATAATTATTGGCGTGTGGAAACTGGAAAATCTTTTTCTGAAGGAAGTTCCTAGCCATGGGGGCACAATATCCGAAGGCGTAATCGGCACTCCGCGGTTCATCAATCCCCTTTTGGCCATATCAGACGCGGACAGAGACATGACAGCCCTGATCTATTCTGGCCTGATGCGTCCTGATGGGGACGGCGGACTTATTCCCGACCTTGCGGAAAAAGTTGATGTTTCCAAAGACGGCCTAACATATACTTTTATACTGAAAGATAATCTTAAGTGGAACGACGGCAAACCATTGACCAGCGACGATATTATTTTTACTATTCAACAAGTAACAGACCCTAATCTAAAAAGCCCGAAACGGCCCAACTGGGAAGGAGTTGATGCAGAAAAAATAGACGACCGGACAATAAAATTTACTCTTAAAAAACCTTACACGCCATTTTTGGAAAATACAATTATGGGTATTTTACCCAAACATATCTGGCAGGGAGCAACGTCTGACCAAATGGTTTTCAGTGAATTTAATACTGACCCCATCGGCTCCGGACTTTATAAGGTAAATAAAATCAACAGGAATTCCTCAGGCATCGTAACCTCTTATGAGCTTTCATCAAACAGCGATTTTAGTTTAAAAGAACCTTACATCTCGAATATAATAATGAATTTTTACGTTTCAGAAAAAGATCTTTTATCCGCCTATCAAAAAGGTGATATAGACAACATAAGCGCTCTTTCCCCTTCTCTTGTTAAAGACATAAAAAGAGGAAACAAAGACCTAAAGACTCTTTTTCTTCCCAGAATTTTTGCAGTCTTCTTTAACCAAAACAACAATAAAATATTTGCCCAAAAAGAAGTCAGAGAGGCATTGAATATGGCAACGGACAAGAAAAAAATAATTAACGATGTTCTTCTTGGTTATGGTGCGGAACTTGACTTTCCCATTCCACCGGGTTCATTCGGCGCCATAAATTCCACTTCCACTGATAATTTCTCCATAGATAATGCCAAAAAAATTCTGCAAAACAACGGCTGGACATTTAATGATAAAGATAGCGTCTGGGAAAAAAGGCTTAAAAAAGAAACAATGCGTCTGGAATTTTCCCTTGCCACTTCAGACGCCTCAGACCTTAAGGCAGCTGCAGAAATAGTCAAAAATAATTGGACTAGCCTTGGGGCAAAAGTTACCGTTAATGTTTTTGAAATCGGCGATCTTAACCAGAATATCATCCGGCCCAGAAAATATGATGCCCTGCTTTTCGGCGAGGTGGTGGGACGAGATCCAGACCCGTTTGCCTTCTGGCATTCATCGCAAAGAAACGACCCGGGCCTGAACATCGCGCTTTACACCAATACGAATGTTGACAAACTTTTAGAGGATGCGCGGACAACAACAGATGAAAAATTAAGAAAGCAAAAATATGAACAATTTCAGCAAGAACTTGTAAAAGATATTCCTGCTGTCTTTTTGTTTTCTCCTAACTTTTTATATTTAATATCAAATTCAATCATGGGCACGGAAAATTTGAAGGCCATCACCGTCTCCTCGGAACGTTTTTCCCAGGTCTATAAATGGTATATTAAAACAGATAAAGTATGGAAAATTTTTGCGCCAAAGGAAAATTAGAACATAAAAACGGTTATGATGTATGCAGAGACGTGAATCGTCAGGGCGGCTTACGCTATGATTTAACACTGCTTTTCCCTGGCCGCCAAACAGCAGGACATTATCACATTGGCAACGAACCGGAGATTTATGAAGTGCAATCCGGAGAGGCACAATTTTTAACGCAAAATCCCGATGCTTCAAAAACATATATAATAGAGGCAAAAGAAAAAGACAAAATAGTTTTTCCGCCCGGTTTCAGCATGAGAACAATAAATCCGTCCGGCGATAAAGAATTAATTATTTCTAACTGGATTAGCGATGAAGTAAAAAATAATTACGACGCTTTTAAAAATTTGCAGGAGCCGATAAAACTAAAACCCAAACAAGTGCCAAAAGAATTAGAAAATCTGGAATTTTTAACAAAACCAGAGCAATACAGCGACCTTTTGACAATAGAAAGGTTATACGAAAGAATATAGCAACGGGCGCGTGGCGGAACTGGCAGACGCGCTGGCTTCAGGAGCCAGTTAGAGCAATCTAGTGGAGGTTCAAATCCTCTCGCGCCCATTTGATAATGAAAATAATAAAACAATTAAAATCTAAAGACGGACACACAGTCAAGTTTCTTCAACAAACCATAGACGGACACATTATTGAAACTGGATATTATAATCTTGATGAAAATATTCTTTGTATCTCTACACAGATAGGATGCTGTATGGGCTGTATTTGTTGTGCAACAACTCTGCCGGTTGGTACGAGTAAAAAAGGTTTTATCCGCAATTTAACATACAATGAAATAGTTGCTGAGGTTAAAAATGTTTTGAATTTTATAAGCAAAAATAGATTAAAATCTAAAAGAATATTGTTTTCTTATTTTGGTATGGGCGAGCCGTTTTTAAATTACAAAAATGTAATAAAGAGTGTAAAAACTTTAACTAGACTGTTTCCAAACTCAAGAACAACCCTTTGCACAACTGGCATAAAACCTGATTTAATAAAAAAATTGGCCCGCGAAAAAATTAACACCTTGTTAAAATTGCAATTATCGTTTCAGGCGCCGACCGACGCCCTGCGCAAAAAAATCCTGCCAAACGCCGGCAAAATAAAACCTGCGCTTGACGCCTTAAAATATTTTTCTTTAATAAGAAAAATCCCCGCAAAAGTAGTTTATGTCTTGATTAAAAATATCAATGATTCAAAAAAATGTGCCCTCCAACTGGTAAAATTATTAAAAAAATATCCATTTACGGTAAAATTGTCGAATTTAAACGAAATTAAAAATCTAAAACCTTCCGGCGAAGAAAAATTCAAAATGTTTGAAAAAATACTGAATTCCAACGGAATAAAAACCTGCAGATTTTATTCGGCTGGGACCGATGTTGGCGCCGGCTGCGGTCAATTACGAAGATCTTATTATAATGAATAGACCTTGCTTTTTTATTTTTAATAGTATATAATTGAATTATCATTATTAATCTCTAATGCCAGAAAAAACACACGGATTGCATGCAATCCACACGGTCCACGCTAAAAGAGAAGAGCCGATTCGCATCATTCCGCTCGGCGGAGTTGAGGAAATCGGCAGAAATATGACGGTTATAGAATACGGCAATGACATTGTTGTCATTGACGCTGGTTTGCAATTTCCCATTGAGGAAACCCCGGGCATTGATTATATTATTCCCAACACCAAATATCTTGAGGCCAAAAAAAACAAAATCCGCGGCCTTATTATAAGCCACGGGCATATGGATCATGTTGGCGCCATTCCCTATTTAATGGACAAGCTTGGTTATCCGCCCATTTATACTACTAAGCTCACAAAGGCCATGATTTTAAAGAGACAGGAAGAATTTCCCCATGCGCCGACTTTGCATATTGATGAAATTAAATCAACGGATAAAGTCCAGCTCGGCAGATTAAGGGCGAGATTTTTTGACATCACACACACCATTCCGGACGCAATCGGCACAATTATAGAAACTCCATTAGGCAATGTCATTTACCCCGGCGACTTTAAAATAGAACATGACGCCAAGGGTAATCCCCTTCGCATTGAGGGCTATGCTCAGCTTGGCAGAGAAAAAAACCTGGTTCTTCTTATGGAAAGCACCAATTCAGAGGCGCCGGGTATTTCCATATCAGAAAAATCAGTGCATAGAAATCTAGAAAAAATAATCAGCGAGGCAAAAGGTCGTGTCATTACCGGAACTTTTTCTTCCCAACTGGAAAGAATTATTGAGCTTATAAAAATAGCAGACCGCTTGGGTAGAAAGGTGGCAATTGATGGTTTTAGTATGAAAGCTAACGTGGAGATTGCGGCTGAACTCGGATATTTTAAAGCAAAAAAAGATGCTATCATTTCCAGCGACCGCATCAATGATTACCCGTCTGAAAAAATTCTGGTTATCTGCACCGGAGCCCAGGGCGAGGAAAACGCAGCCCTGATGCGTATTGCCAACCGCAAACACAAATATATAAAAATTCAAAAAGACGATACAGTAATTTTGTCTTCATCTGTCATTCCCGGCAATGAAAGAAGCATCCAAAATTTAAAAGACAATCTTGCCCGGCAGGGCGCGCACATTGTTCATTATAAGGTGGCTGAAGTTCACGCCTCAGGACACGCCTATCAAGAAGAACTTAAATTGATGGTTAAGCTGTTAAGGCCAAAATTTTTAATTCCCATTCACGGCTATTATTTCATGCTCAAGACAAACGCGGACCTGATGGAATCCATGGGCATGCCAAAGGAAAATATTGCCATTCCCTTTAACAACGGAGCAATCATAGAGGCAACCAAAGAAAAAATTCACGTGCTCAAAGAAAGCGTGCCTTCCAATTATGTGATGGTTGACGGCCTGGGCGTGGGAGATGTCAAAGAGGTTGTTCTGCGCGACAGACAGATGCTGGCCCAGGACGGAATTTTCGTGATTATCACGGTCATTAATTCGCAGACAGGCAAGGTGAATAACTCGCCGGATATAATTTCCCGCGGTTTCATTTATCTGCGCGAATCTCAAGAATTATTGCGCCACACAAGATATTTGATAAGAAAAACTGTTGAAGACGCATCAGCCAAAATGCATCCGCTCAACACGACCTATATAAAAGACCAGCTTCGCGAAAAAATCGGCAAATTCCTGTTCCAGAAAACAAAACGAAGACCAATGGTATTGCCGGTGCTTATTGAAGTTTAATCCCAAAACAAAACCGCCTCTTCGGCGGTTTTGTTTTAATTTAGAATCTCCTGCCGGTTTCTCTCCTTCTCTCTTTGTTGCACTGATAGCAGTAAATTGTGCCAAAAGTGCCATCCTCCTTTTTGGTAGGATTGAAGGGAAGCTTATCAATGGGGTTTGCGCATTTGGCACATTTTATGTCCAATGCGGTAACATCGATAAGGTCCGGTCTTGGGCGATTGTTTTGAAAATCCATTTATTCGCCTAACTTAAACTTTTAATAAACGTTAGGCGAACGACTAACTCTGCCTAACCTGTAATTATTGTAGCACATCTGATAAAATAAAGCTATGGATAAAACAAGAGCGTGGATAATAGATGTGAATATGGGCTATGGCCACCAGCGTACTGCCTATCCCCTGCGGTATTTGGCGCCGGATGAAAAAGTTATCAATGCCAACGATTATGAAAGCATTCCCTTAAAAGATAAAAAAATCTGGCAGTCCAATCAAAAATTTTACGAATTTATTTCAAGGTTCAAGAGGATGCCTATTATTGGAAACACTGTTTTTTTTGCCTTTGATTATTTCCAGAAAATTTTAAATTTTTATCCAAGAAGAGACTTATCTGAACCCAATTTTATTCTCAAAAACAATTTTGCTCTTATTAAAAAGGGCTGGGGCAAAGATTTAATAGAAAAATTAAAAAATAATCCCCTGCCCATTATCAGTACTTTTTTTACTCCGGCCTTTATGGCGGAATTTTTTAATTATCCCGGAGAAATTTTCTGCATTGTCTGCGACGCTGATGTCTCCCGCACCTGGGCTCCGCTGGAACCGCAAAAAAGCAGAATAAAATATTTTGCACCAAACCAAAGAGTAGTGGAAAGATTAGAACTATATGGCGTCAGGTCTGAAAATATTTTTCTCACTGGCTATCCCTTGCCCAAAGAAAATATAAACAAAGATGATCTCAAGAATCGCATTTTAAATCTCGACCCTCAGAAAAAATATCTAAGCAAATACAACGATTTGGTAAAAAATTACCTGGGCGATCTGCCGGAAAAATCCGACCATCCCCTGACCCTGATGTTTGCCATCGGCGGAGCCGGCGCCCAAAAAGATATTGCATTAAAAATAATTAAAAACTTAAGAAAGAAAATTAAAAACAACGAAATAAAAATAATTATTTCTATCGGTGTAAAAACTGGCCTAAAAAAATATTTTGATGGTGATGTAGAAATAATTTCCGGAGATAATATTAATGACTATTTTAAAAACTTTAACTCTGCCCTGAGAAAAACCGATATTCTATGGACTAAGCCAAGCGAATTGTCTTTTTATACGGCAATTGGCCTGCCCATTATAATTGCCCCAACAATAGGCTCGCAAGAAGATTTTAACAGAAAATGGCTGCTTAATTTGGGTTCCGGCAGAGACCAGGAAAATCCCGATTATACGTCTGAATGGCTTTTTGACGGGATTAATTCCGGCTGGTTCAGCGAGGCAGCCATGCAGGGTTTTATTGAGGCGGAAAAAATGGGCGTATATAATATTGAAAAAATAATATCGCAATGCTCTGGTTGATTATCGCCATATCTTCATATTTTATTCTTGCAGTCGTCTTTTTGATAGACAAATATTTGCTTGCCAAGGCTGTGCCTGAGCCGGGAGCTTATGCTTTTTATATCAGCATTTTGAGTTTGCTTATACTTTTACTCATACCTGTTTTCGGCATTTATCTGCCAAGCAACCAGCAGATATTTTTTAGTTTTGCCTCTGGGGCAAGTTTTGTTTTGGGAACTTTGTGGCTGTTCACGGGGCTGAAGAAATTTGAAGCGTCGCGTATCATTCCGGCCATTGGCGGGCTCGTGCCGATTTTTACTTTTCTTTTTGTTTTTATATTTTCCAGAGGAAAAGAGACTTTATCTTTTTCCGCGGGATTGGCATTTATACTTCTTGTCATCGGCAGTATATTAATAACTTTAGAGAAAAAAATTAGTTTAAAAAGTTTTTGGCTGGCTGGTGTTGCGGCATTTTTCTTTGCGCTTTCTTTTGTTTTTAGCAAATACGCATTTTTAGGCCAGGGCCTTTGGAATGCACTTTTTTGGATTAAAATAGGCAGCGGGCTGACAGCGCTGTTTTTGTTTGTCCTCTCCGGGAAAATAAGAAATTCGGTGCTTAGGGATTCTTTTCGGGCTAAAAAGGGAAATGTTGTAATATTTTTTATCAATCAGGCTGGCGGGGCTGGAGCTAATCTTTTGCAGAACTGGGCTGTAGCCATAGCTCCGCTCTCTTTTGTTGCGATAATTAACGCCCTGCAGGGAACGCAATATGTCTTTCTTTTAATCATTACCGGTTTAATATCTCTAATATTCCCGCTCTGGTCAAAAGAGCATGGGCTGAAAGAAAAGATTTCTGGTAAAATAATAATACAAAAAATAATTTCCATAATATTAATAATTATCGGCCTTATTTTTTTGTTTATGCCAAATACAAATAATTCGCAAAAAATTTCATGGGGAGTCAATTTTTCCCAGAAACATTCTCAAAACTTCGGCCTTGACTGGAGGGCAAACTATCTTAGCCTTCTTGACGATATGAATGTTAAAAAAATAAAAACAGCTGTTGACTGGGATATGACAGAGCCGGAAAAAGATAAATTTGTTTTTGACGACACCGACTGGCAGCTCAACGAAGCGCAAAAGCGCGGAGCAGAAATCATACCAGTTATAGGCATGAAGACAAGCCGTTGGCCAGAATGTCACATACCGGACTGGGCAAAAAATTTATCCAAAGAAGAACAGCAAAAAGAAATTTTGGCGGAGCTGGCAAAAATTATAAATAGATACTCCGGAGAAAATTACAAAAATACAATATTGGCATGGCAGGTTGAAAACGAACCACTTTTCCAATTCGGCGAATGCCCGTGGTATGATGAAAATTTTTTAAAAAAAGAGGCGAATCTTGTACGTCAACTTGACCCGTATAAACGGCCGGTGATTATTTCCGACTCAGGTGAGTGGTCAAGCTGGTTTAAAACTGCAAAAATCGCTGATATTGTGGGCATAACAATGTATACAAGAACATGGTTCAAACCGCTTAAAATCTATATAAGATATCCCTTTCCCCCATTTTTTTACAGATTTAAAACCTGGATTATAGAAAAATTTTTCCATAAAAATGTTATCTGCATAGAATTGCAGGCTGAGCCATGGGGCCGGGTGCTGTTATACGATTTGCCGTTGGAAGAGGAGAAAAAAACAATGTCTTTGGAAATTTTTAAAGAAAATATTGAGTTTGCAAAAAAAACTGGGTTAAACGAATTTTATCTCTGGGGCGCTGAATGGTGGTATTGGATGAAAGAAAAAAATAATGACCCGACCTATTGGAACGAGGCAAAAAAATTATTTTAAATTTTCTTCCAGCGCGTTATCTTCCCTGCCTCAATCTCAATCGGGTCGGCCCTCCGTAAGAGGGCAATTTCTTCTTTTGTAAGAATATTGCAGTGGGGCTGTTTATCAAGAGCCTCGGCAATTTCCCAAATATCTTTTCCAGATGTAATCCAATCTTTTCTTTTTAAACTTAAAATATTGAGAGGTTTGGAAAAGCTTCTTAGATTTTTCTTTCCTTTATCATCAAAATATTCGTGAAAGAATGACATGGCCAGTTCGCGGACACTTTTGTAAATCGGCTCGCGATAGCGGAGAACAGCATGATTGGTCTTGCTTATGGCGCCCCATTTTTTGTTTTTTTTGAAAAGAGCCAAAACGTGGTCGGAATCATTGCTCGTTGATTTTAAATCAAGAAGCAAAGGCTTGTGACCGTGGAAAAAAAGAACGGCTGCGGCAAAAATCGCGCCTCCTATGCAATAGGCCTTGTTTTTGCGAAGAATCATTAGGGGCGAAATAAGAGTGTCTTTTTCGTAATCAAAATTAATGGGAATTTTTTCCAGAAAATCCTGTATTTTTCCCGGGGTGGAAAGTTTTTTAAAAATTTTCAACTCGCGCTCGCTAAGCCCGACAAAATAATCCTGTTTGTTCATACCGGCAGTTCTATTAAAAACGTGCTTCCCTTGCCATCGCCTTCGGACTCTGCCCAGATTCTGCCGTTGTGCGCCTTTATTATTTCCTGCGCCACGTAAAGCCCCAGTCCCATGCCAGGCGCGGCACCGCCGTTGCCGTTGCCCTGCCCGGCCTGGCTGAATTTCTGGAAAAGCTTGGCCATTGCCTCTTTGTTCATGCCAATACCAGAATCCTGAATTTTCAAAACAGTCTTACTCTTGTCAGCGCTTTTGGAAAGAAAAATCTTGATAAAGCCCTGATGAGTGTACTTCATGGCGTTATCCATGATATTGTAAACAACCTCTCTTATTTTTTCCGCGTCAATGTTCAAATTAAAATCTTCGCCTTCAGCAATGTCCAAACTCAAATCAAGATTCTTGCCGTTTTTCTGTTTTTCGTTCACAACTTTAAATTCATCAAAAACTGAATCTACTATTTCTTTGAGGTCGGCTTTCTGAAACATATATTCTATTTTACCCCTTTCTATCCTGCTCAAGGTGAGATAATTGCCAATCATATGGACCATGCGGTTGGCTGATTCAAAAATATTTTCCAGCGGTTTTTTCATCTGTTCTGAAAATTTTCCGTATGTTTCCTCAAGAAGCATAGAGGAATAACCTTTAATGGCAGTAATGGGCGTGCGCAACTGGTGCGAGGCAATGGTCACAAATTCCGACTTGGCCTTATCCAGTTCCTTCAACCGCTCATTGGCCTTGGCCAACTCTGTATTGGCAACAGCCAAATCCTCTGCCAGCTTTTCTTTCTCCTCGCGCGTTCGCACTTCCTGCCAAACGGAACGGATAAAAAGAATGCCAGAAACAGAAACAAAAATAAGCAATATAAGTTTTACCCAAAAATCACTACTGTTTTGGGAAAGAAAAAGATTAAACAAGAAAACAAGAATCAGCGCTCCGCCAAATAGTTCAGTAGCAATAACTTTAATATTCATTAGGTGATGTTTCAAAACAGCATAAGCCATTGATATTATGTAAATTGAACAAATCCAATTGCCAAGCGGCGGAATCGGAATATTGTACCACAAAAAATAATTTGTAATTCCGGCGCTGTAACCTATTAATGTTCCCCAAAAAACATATTTTATCTGTAATTTTTCTACGCCCGTTGATTTCTTAAGCGCCCGAAGCATTAAATACCAACAGTAAATTCCAAGAGCGACAAACATAAAAACAAATGGGCCGTAGGCAAGCCCTGCTTTGGGCCAATAAGGAAACGATAAAATTGGTTCTACATTTTTAACAAACAACGGAGTAAAATTTAGAATTAAAAAAACAAAAGAAAGAATATATATAAAAGTTAAAAGTTTTCTATTTTCTTTCAGTTTATTCAGAAAAACCAAGACAAAATGAAAATATGTAACCGGTATAAAAATCGCTCCTATCATTAAAACCCTTGACCAAAATAGCGCCGATCCCGTATTATCCGAAATCTGCCAGAAAAAATAACCAAAACTCCACACAAAAACCACGGAGCACAAAATAACAAACTTTTTATTTAATTCTGCCTTTTTATTCCCGAAGTAAACAAGAATACCAAAAAGAAGGCTTACTATTCCATTAATTAATCCCGAAAACGCATAAGATAACATAATTATTTATTTTATAACTTTTTACAAATTGCTACGCCGTGAATTTTTAATGGCTCGTAAATAATTTCAAAATTTTCTGGAGAAAAATCCCCATTTTCTAAAACCTTAGCAAATTCCTCTGGCGAACGGTAAACCATCGGCCAATCAATAACAAAATTTAGAAATGATCGCTCAAGATTGTTTTTCAAATTACTGGTTAGAAAAATCCCATCTGTTTCAAGGATATTATGAATTCTTTGAATTAATTTTATCGCTTTTTCTTTTGACCTGTATTCTAAAAAACCAACCATTTCAATTATATTTGGTTTAAAATTTCCAACCGCCTCTTCAAGATTATGTGCGTTTTTGTTCGCAAAACTTATTTGTCCCAAAACTCCATTTTCCTGCGCCAACTTTCTACTATTTTCTATTGCCGTTGGATCTAAATCAATAAGAAGAGCTTTAATAAAAATATTTTTTTGTTTAAATTCCGATATAATTTCTATTAAACCCTGTGCTGAACCGCTAGCTATTGAAAGTATTTTAACCTCTTTATTTTTTGATAAAATTTCCTCAATCGCTTGATGTAATTTTTCTTTTATCAGTTTTAAGCGATTGCGAACGGCTTTTACGTTTACTACATTTTCCATCCAAAATCTTGTTATGGAATCAACAAAATTTCCGTTTTTGGGCTCATAATTGTAAATTGTGTCCAGTGCACGCCAATTAGTGGCATTTTCTTTTATGTTTCTACAAATCGGACTTATTCCGTCAATCCAAAAACAATTTGTTTTTAATTTTCCGCCGTTAAACAATTTTTTAAATGCCACCCAAAAAGTAATTGGATACTCCAAAACCGGCATCAAAAAAAATTTCCATTTTCCTTGATATTCGTATTTTAATGCTGGATTAGAATCAATGGTCATTGGATTTATTATACCAAAATTATCTGGCATTGACAATTTTTAGCCAAAAGAGGGTTTGAAAAATAAAAATTTTTGTGATAGAAATAAACTATTGCGGGATCGTCTAATGGTAGGACGTTTGGCTCTGAACCAAAAAATTGGGGTCCGAATCCCTATCCCGCAGAAAAGGAATACGATTTTTGAAATCAAATTTATCATTAAGTAATATTTATGGAAAATCCTACATACCTTATTATTAAAGATATATTTACGTTTATCTTCGCGGCTGCCGGATTGATAATTGCTGGCATGGGACTTGCTACATGGAAAAAACAGATTAAGGGAACAAAAGAATTTAATATTGCCTATAATCTTCATTATTCAATACTTAAACTCAGAAATGCCATTAAACATGTTCGAGACCCCTTTATTCTTCCTTCTGAATTTTATAAGGCAACACAATATTCCAAAACCAAGTATCCTGATAAAACAGAAGAAGAAATAAAAAAAGATTTAAACGCATATACATACGAAATGAGATGGGAAGAAATTAGAGATGCTGATATTGAAATGGAATCACATCTATTGGCAGCTGAAGTACTCTGGGGACCAAATATTTCAAATTTAATAGAGCCATTACATAAAAAAGTTATTGAACTTAATATAGCTTTAAAACAAAATTTTCAACCACCAGAGTTCAGAACAAAAAAAATTATGGAAATTCACGATATTATTTATGATAAAGGATATGGAGATGAAAATAATGACGATGCTTTTAATAAAGATGTAAAACAAGCCATTCAAGAAATTACAGATTATATAAAAACAAAAATCTCTTAGTGTTTTAAAACATTATTAATTAACAAAATTTTTATGAAAAGTGTGGTTCCGGTGCGGTGTACAGTTTAGGTTTAATAGGTGCGGTGGTTTATTTTATTCAGTAGGCAGATGGTTTTTGGGCCGGTGTATTGGGCATTCTCAAGACCATTGTCTGGCCAGTAATGCTTGCCTATAAACTGCTAGGGTTATAATTTTATATCTTCAAATACCTTCTGATTGCTATGAAGCTTGAGAGAGTGCCCAGGACGACACCAGTGAAAAGAAGAACCAAAAATATCTGACCAAAGTTAGCAATGTAATAATGAAAGAGATTAACGCTGGAGAAAAAGCTCTCGGTTACTGAACCAAGCCAGTAGCAGATGGGATAAAACAAAACCATAGTAATGATGGCTGATATCACTCCGTACATAATTCCCTCCACCATAAACGGCCCGCTGATAAATTTACTACTTGCGCCAACCAGCCGCATCACACCTATTTCCTCGCGCGAAATATAAATCGCCAGACGCAGAGTGTTGAATGTGATGAGAACAGAAATAATTATCAAAACTATACTCAAAACAGCGCCCATCTTTTTGGCTGAGTCCAAAATTTTTGTTAAACGGTCAATGACCATTTTGTTCTGGAAATAATTTATTTTATCTATGATGGAACCGTTTCCAGTACTCGTCTGATTCTCTAAAAATTTTGCCACTGCCTCATACTGAGACGGTTCTTTGGCTTTGATGTTGAGCATGGCGCCAAGAGGATTAGTTCCCAGCTCATCCAGCGACTGGGTTATTGTGGCATTGTCTTTGTGCCGTTCTTTAAAATCCTGCAGGGCCTGGTCACTAGAAATATACTCTACACTTTTAACCTCGCCCAGTTTGGAAATCTGGTTCTGAAAGGCTGTAATATCCTGCTCCTGGGCGCTTGTTTTAAAATAAACAGTGATATCAACCTTGTCCTGTATCTGGGAAATCATTGAGCCCAAAATGGCGCGGGAAAAGATGAGAGAACCGATGGTAAAAAGGGTGATGACCATTATCAAAATCGTGGCCAGAGAAATCCAGCCGTTTCTCCAAAAATTAACGAACCCTGATTTTAAAATTCTTTTTATTTTTATCCAAACCATCTTTTTATTATACAATATAACGACCTTCTTTGTCATCGCGTATAATCTTACCCTTTTCCATGGTTACGACTCGCTTGCCAAGAGAATCTATCACTGATTTATTATGCGTTGCCAAAATTACTGTTGTGCCCAGCTCGTTTATCTTTTTTAAAATATTTATGATTTCCCAGGTATTTAACGGGTCAAGATTGCCTGTGGGCTCGTCAGCAATAATCACGTCAGGCTGGTTGATAATTGCTCGCGCAATTGCAACGCGCTGGCGCTCTCCCCTTGAAAGCTCGTCCGGGAAATGCCATCCTCTCTCCACCAAATTTGTAAGCTCCAAAACCTGCGGCACATCTGTTTCTATTTCTTCCGGTGTTCTGCCGGCTGCCTCCATGGCAAAGGCGATATTCTCATAGGCGGTTTTATTGGAAAGAAGGCGAAAATCTTCAAAGACCGTGCCGATTTTTCTTCTGAATTCAGACATTTTTCTGTGGGGAATGGTATTGATATCAACTGATTCAAAAAAAACTTTGCCCGATGTGGGCTGTTCTTCCGCCAAAAGCAATTTTAAAAGCGTGGTTTTGCCCGCGCCCGATTGTCCGACAATAGAAATAAATTCTTTGGGTTCAATTGCCAAACTGACATCGTCTAGGGCGGTTGATGTCGGCGAATATATTTTTGAAACTTTATCAAAAAAAATCATTATAATGTTTTTTCCGCTTCTATAAATTTATCCAAATCTCCGTTGAGCACGGCCTCCACGTCCGCTGTTTCAACTTCTGTCCTGTGGTCTTTGACCATCTTGTAAGGATGCAAAACATAAGAACGTATTTGGCTTCCCCATTCTGCCTCTGTGGTCTTGCTGATGCGCATGAAATTTTTTTCTTCTTCTTCCTGTAAAACTTTTTGTCTGTAAAGTTTTGACTTTAACAATTCCATGGCCCTTTCTTTATTTTGCTGCTGGGAACGTTCTGAATCTATATGAACAGCGATATTTGTCGCTAGATGCACAATGCGCACAGCAGTCTCTCTTTTATTTACATTCTGCCCGCCTGGGCCCGATGACCTGCTTAATTCTATTTTAATATCTTTATCGGAAATTTCAACCTCTTCCGGCGCGACAAATTTCGGCACAACTTCCAAAAGCGCAAAAGAGGTATGTCTAAGTTTTTTTGCAGAAAACGGAGAGATACGCACCAGGCGATGAACGCCTGATTCGTTTTTAAGCGCGCCATAAACATTTTTGCCCCGCACTTCAAAAGTAATATTTTTATATCCATCTGATTCGCTTTTGTGGCCGTGGAGAATTTTTACAGGCCAGCCGCGTCTAGTTGAGTATTTTTCATACATTTCAAAAAGCATACGCGTCCAATCTTCGGCATCATCGCCTCCGGCTCCGGAAAAAAGCGTTAAAACTGCGTCGCCTTTGTCATATTTTCCCGCGCCAAGAGCCCCTTCTTTCAATTCTTTAATTTCCCTAATAACTTTCTGCGCCCGTTCTTTGTCTTTCCAAAAATCCGGCTTCAGCATTTCTACCTCCAATTCCGCAATTTTATTTTTTATATCGTCCATAAGCCACCTCCCAGATTCCCCGCCTGCCTCGCCTTGCGGCTCGCATGGCGGGCAGGGAATTGGGATAAAGCCGATGGTCGGAGTCGAACCGACGACCCACGCTTTACGAAAGCGTTGCTCTGGCCATCTGAGCTACATCGGCAATTATCTATAAAATAACAAAAATCTTGCCTTTGGGCAAGATTTTTGTTTTCGAACCCTTTCTTTTATATTTCTAAAATCTGTATTTTTAAAACCTGATGGCCAAAATAAGTGGCACTCTTTTTATTTGGAAACCAAATATCAACTCTATCTTTATATCTTTTGTTCATTCTGTCTTCAACCGTAAAGACTTTATCGCCATAAACCTCGGGAATTTTTATTTTTGTGCCAAAGGGCAAAAAGTTTGCGGCAACCACTCCGTCATGAACACGCGTTCCATTGGCCGCAATAAACGGCGTGTCATCGGTCTGGTCAATAGTTGAAGAATAACCAGTGACATGAACAACCATTTCTTTTGTCTCCAAATCCGGCGCCTGAACGACTTTTGCATTGGCAAAAGTAATTATAGGCAATGTCATTAATGACAACAAAACATTAATGGCCAAAATCTTAATCGAATATTTTGTCTTCATAAATTAAACAAAAAAGCCCTAAATTGGCCTTTTTTATAAGATTAACATAAGTCAACCAAAAAGTCAACCCCTGGAGCCAACGCGCAGATTTGCACTGCGGACCTCATTCTTACCAAGAATGTGCTCTGCTACCTGAGCTACGTTGGCGATTTCTCTATCTTATTTTATCTTATTTGCTTTATTTTTCAAGACTGATATAATTAATTTGTTTTTTAGCGGGGTAGACCAGTAGTAGGTCGGGGGGCTCATAATCCCCAGGCGCGGGTGCAATTCCCGCCCCCGCAACAAGTTCGCCAGTATAGTTCAACGGCATCTGCCCGCAACGCTTCGCGTAGCGATGGCGGACGGGGAACAAAGGACTTTTAAAATTTGTCGGAGTAGCTCAGATGGTTAGAGCGTAGGATTCATAAACCTAAGGTCGTGGGTTCGACTCCCACCTCCGACATATGCAGCCGTAGTGTAGCCCGGTTAACACGTCCCCCTGTCACGGGGAAGATCGTGGGTTCAAATCCCATCGGCTGCGCAGAAATTATATATACTTCAATTCTTTGAGTGCTTTTTTGTATTTTCCCATTGTCTCTTTGGCAATTTCTTGCGTGAGCTGAAATGCCTCGCCCTCGTGACTTATTTTGATTTTTATTCTGTGCGCCTCCCAGACATCTTTTAAACTGTCCAGATCGCTCGGCTCAATACTTCTCAATCTCTCTGTCATGCTCTCCCCTTCTTTGTAACCGATTCTCTGGATTATGCTGTCTATCAACGCGTCAACCTCAATGATTGCTGATTTCCAGTCAGCCTGATTTTCGCTGGAGATTTTTTTATTAATATCATCCCATTTGTTTACGCGCATTTTGGGAACATCTTCGTGCATGACAAAATTGGCAAGATGAGTCATCTTTCGCGACCTCAAGCGCATTATGTTAATGACGACAAAAATTATGCAGATCAAAAATATTATTGACAAAACAACGGAAAGCAACGCTTGATGCGAAAGCCATTCTGCAAATTTAAGAATCTGTAATGCTAAATAATATAGCAACACAAAAAAATGCGCGAAAATATATTCAAGATTAAGAAATCTTGGTTCAGGCGCTTGCGCCGCTATATTGTTCATATTGCTTGCCTATGTTAAATAATACATCTTCTCTAAACCACGGCGCAATGAATTGAACGCCGATATTTTTTGAGAAAGGAATTGATATTGCCGGCAAACCTGCCAGGTTTACGGAAACGGTAAAAATATCTGACAGATACATTTTAAGTGGGTCATCAACTTTCTCCCCTATTTTAAACGGCAGAGTCGGAGAAACCGGCGACAAGATTAAATCAAAATTTTTAAATGCACGCTCAAAATCTTTTTTTATTAAAACCCTGACTTTCTGAGCCTTGGCGTAATATTGATCGTAATATCCGGCAGAAAGAACATAGGTGCCAAGCATTATTCTTCTTTTGACCTCTTTGCCAAAACCTTCAGCCCTTGTCTTTAAATAATCTTCCATTAAATTTTCCCCCTTAATAGAAAGCCCGTATCGGACGCCGTCAAAACGAGCCAGGTTTGCGGAAATTTCTGCGGGAACAAGAATATAATAACATGCAAGGGCGTACTCAAGATTGGGCATGTCAATTTCTGCAACTTCGTAGCCCAGTCTTCTTAAGATCTTTACCGAAGAATCAATGGCGTCGTTAATTTCTTTATCAACGCCATTTCTATCGTATTTTAAAAGACCGATTTTAAGCTGACGACTGACGACTGATGACTGACGACTTTCTACAGATGTTGAATCCATTTTATCTTTTCCGCGTATAATATTAAAAATTATTTCCGCGTCCTCAACACTTTTTGTAATCGGCCCTATCTGGTCAAAAGACGAAGCCATGGCAATGAGACCATAGCGCGAAACAGTTCCGTAAGTCGGTTTCAATCCCACAACTCCGCAGAAACTTGCTGGCTGGCGTATGGAACCGCCCGTATCAGAACCAAGAGAAGCAATTGCGCCCTGTATTGCAACTGCCGTTGCTGAACCGCCAGAGGAACCGCCAGGAACTCGCTCCAAATCATAGGGATTTTTTGTGGGGCCGTAGCTAGAATTCTCAGTGGAACAACCCATTGCAAATTCGTCCATGTTTGTTCTGCCTATAAAAATTGCTCCTGCATCGCGAAGTTTTTTTATGACAGTTGCATCGTATGTTGCGTGATAATTTTCCAAAATTTTTGAGCCAGCCGAGCAAATTTTTTCTTTTATTAAAATGTTGTCTTTAATGGCAATGGGAATACCAGCAAGCTCTTTGAATTCTTTGCCTGATAAAATTTCCTTGTCAGTCCTTTCTGCAAATTCATCTGCATCATCAAAAACTTCCAGAAATGCGTTAACATTTTCATTTTTGTCTTTGATATTTTTTTGATAAAGCGCGAGCAGTTCCCTGCAGGAAATTTCTTTTTTATCAATCAATTCCCTGGCCTTTTTTATATTTAATTCCCCCAAATTTATTACAGCCATGTCACTCTAATATATGTTTTACTTTAATATATCCGTCTTCTGTGTCCGGCGCTTCTTTTAATAATATTTTTGAATATTCTCCAGGTTCATTTTGCTGTTCGTCATCTCTTGTGATATTTGTAAGTCCAGTGATATTGCCGATTTCTTCGTTTTTTATTTGGCTGACGTCGGCTTCATTTAATTTCGAAAAATAATCCAAAATCGCCCTGAATTCTTTTTCCAGTTCTTCTTTGAATTTGGGAGTTAATTTTATCCTTGCCAAATTGGCAAGATTTTCTATGTCAACCATTCCTTTATAATATTACTGACAACAGAATTATCAGCCCTGCCTTTTACCTGCGGGGCAATTATTGCCATGACTTTCCCCATTTCTTTTATCTCTTTTGCTCCGGTTTGCTCAATTGCCTTCTTCACTAAATTTCTGACTTCTTCTTCTGGTAATTGCTCCGGAAGATATTGGGAAAGCACTTCTATTTCTTTTTTTTCTTTTTCCGCAAGTTCTTGCCTTCCGCCTTTTTCGTAAAGTTCAACCGCGTCTTTTCTTTTTTTAATCTCGCGGGTAATAACGCTTAAAATTTCATCATCATTTAGGGTTTCTTCTTTGCCCTGCCTCGCCGAGTCAAGGCGGGCAGTTTTCGTTCTTTTGGCAATTTCAGCATTATGAATTTCTGCATTGAGCATCTTTAAAACGCCTAATTTCACCTCTTCTTTCCCTTTAAATGCCGTCTTAAAATCAGCTTGTATTTTTTGCTTTAGATCCATAATATTATAATTTTAGCAGAAAAATATTAATTTAACAATTTCAAAAGAAAAGAGCTCATTTCAAAGAAGAAATGAGCCGATTGACATCACATGATACTGAAATAAGACTTCTCCAATTGGGATCAAATTCGTCTAAAAATTTTCTAATCGGTTTTGGTTTTTCAGAAACGAAATTTTTTTCACAAATATAATCCAATTCCATCATGGTGCCAGGAGAAACCCCGAACAGCCAAAATTCATCGCAAATATCTATCGCACGCAAACAAAACTCCATAGTTTTCTGCCGACCGATAGGTCCGTTTTCAAACCTTTCCAGCTCAAACGCCTGGAAAGGATGAAATGGGCCAAATCCTTGTCTAGTTACAAAATCCATGATTTCTTTTTTCTTGTGCGCCAATCTGGCTGGTGTTGCGCAATAGATAAGAAGCATTGGCCACCTCCCGATGATCCGATAAAAAATTATCAAATAATAGTAATAAAGTCAACCCAAAAAACCAACACTTATCAGCGATAGCAAATAAGTGTTGATTTTAATTTTATTTGATTATTTCTAGAAATTCTTTTTCGTCTAGGATTTTTATTCCCAGTTCCTGGGCTTTGTTAAACTTTGAGCCGGGTTCGCTTCCCGCCACGACATAATCCGTTTTTGAAGAAACCGCTTCCATTGTCTCCCCACCCAATTGTTTTATCTTTTCTTTTGCCATCTCCCGCGACATCGATTCCAGCGTTCCGGTCAGAACGAATGTTTTTCCGTTTAATTTTCCTCCTTGCCTTTCAGAAACATATTTTTTAATTTTTATTCTGGCCAAAAGTTTTTTAAGAAATTTTTTATTATAATCGTTCCTAAGCCAGCCATAAACGCTTTTGGCCACAATCCCGCCGATATTTTCCACATCAGACAATTCTTCTAGCCCAGCCCTTTCTAATTTTTCCAAATTGCCGAATTTTTCCGCCAGATCCTGTGCGGTTTTTTCTCCCACGTTTAAAATTCCCAAACTTATTATAAATTTATCCAGCGTAATTTCTTTTTTACTGTTTATGGCAAAAATCAAATTCTGCGCTGATTTTTCTCCGAATCTTTCCAACGGCACCAAATCACCCTCTTTTAAATCAAATATATCAGCCGAATCCTGAATCAAGCCTTGGTCTAACAAAAGATTAATGCTTTTGGGCCCCAATCCCTCAATGTCAAATGCGGAACGCGATGCAAAATAATGCAGATTTTTTCTCTGGCGCGACGGGCATTTGTTATTGACACAACGCACTATAATTCCGGTTTCGTCTTTTTTTGCATTTTTTCCGCAAACCGGACAGTCTTTCGGCATTTTAAAATTTTTCTCTTTGCCTGTCCTGAATTCTGTCAGAACTTTTTTGATATCCGGTATCACGTCTCCGGCCCTGCCCACAATAACTGTGTCGCCTATTTTAAGACCCAATCTTTTTATTTCGTCTTCGTTATGCAGAGTTGCTCTGCTCACAGTCACACCGCTGATTTGTACTGGCTTCAAAACCGCAACCGGAGTGAGCACACCTGTTCTCCCAACCTGAACAATGATATTTTCAACAACAGTGGCTGATTCCTGAGGTGCAAATTTAAAGGCAATGGAGCCCCTCGGGGCCTTGCCAACAACACCGGCTGTTTCAAATAATTTATTATCATTAAGCGTGACAACAATGCCGTCAATTTCGTACGGCAAATTATTTCTTTTTTCATTAACCTTTTTCATAAATACAAAAACATCATTAAGCGTTTTGCATATAGCGCCGTTTTGATCTGTTTTAAAACCGATTTTTTTAAGGATTTTATGTTTTTCTTCGTGTGTTTTCTGACCCAAATCAGTTATCAAATCATAGGCATAGAAATCCAATTTTCTTGAGGCAGTGATTTTCGGGTCAAGCTGACGAATAGAACCAGCAACCAAATTTCTGGGATTGGCATAAACCTGTGAACTCTTCTTTTTTTGTTCTTTATTTATATTTTCAAAAATCTTTTTTGTTATAACAGCCTCACCCCGCACTTCTATCTCATCGTCATAACCATCCTCTAGTTTAAGTGGAACAGCCTCTATTGTTTTAATATTCTGCGTCACGTCTTCTCCCACGAATCCGTCTCCGCGTGTGGAAGCATTTTGCAATATTCCATTTTTATAAATTAAACTAATGGCCAAACCGTCAAATTTATTTTCCGCAAAAAATTCCGGCTCCCGGGATATTTTTAAATATTTCATTACTCTTTCCAGCCATTCTTTCATCTCTTGTTCGCCAAAGACATCGTTCAGGGAAATCATCGGAGTTTTGTGAATAATTTTCTCAAATTTTTCCAACGCCCTTCCTCCAACTCTTTGTGTAGGAGAATCAGAGGTTACCAAATCTGGAAACAAATATTCCAATTCTTCCAATTCATTCTTAATGACATCAAAAGCCGAATCGGAAATTTCCTGCTTGTCCAGAACATGATACAAATAACGGTGATGATTAATCACTTTTTTAAGTTTTTCTATGCGTTCTTTTGCCTCTTTTTTGGAAATTGACATAATTAGTATGTCGTCTTTACAGCCCTCTCCACCCTTCCGGAACTCGATGTGTCACAGGTATTATAACCGTATGATTTTACTATGGTTATAGGAAAATTTGTTTTATCTATAATAATTGTAGAACAAGTCCCATTGTCAAAAGTTAGATTAAAAGAGCTGACAAGCGCGCCTCCAACACTTTTCGTCTGATTAAGACAGTTAATATTAGATGTTGTGGTTGTTGATATGGCACGCATTTTAATATCCCAGTAAAAAACGCACTCTGCCCCGCTGTCAGCGGCATAAAACGCCATTTGAGATTCTTTTATAAAACCAGAAAGTTTAAACTCTTTTAACATAATATTGTAAACACCCAAGGCCGCCACCAAAACCATACCCGCAACGACAACAGCAAAAAGCAAAGTAAAACCGTTGTTTAATTTTTTAATTTTTTTCATGAATCTAATTTCCTTTGGGTGACAGTGGTTTGTAATTTCAAAATCGCCTTTGTTTTTTCCTTTTCAGAGCCGGCAATACCATTGATGCTTATTGTGACCGACGGCTGCAATGAATCTCCGGCCAATTGACCACTGACTATAAACTTTAAATTATTAATAGTTACTTCTTGGGCTGTAAGGACAACATATGGATTGCCACTGACTGACCTCTCTATTCTGTTGTTATTAAGCCGGTATGTCACAGATTCTCCTATATTATTGGTCATAGTGAAAACGCTTTGGCTGGGACTGCTGTAATTACTGCCGGATCTTATTTCCCGCACCATGGTCTCAAGAGAAAAATTTATATTATCGTTTATTGACCTCAATGCTCCTGTTTTTCTTTGAACATCACTTATGTTCAAAAGAGTACCAAGAGAAATGATGGCCACCACAATAAAAAGTCCTACTGCCACTATCATTTCCAGTAATGTAAAACCCTTGCTTAATTTTTTAATTTTTATCATGGTTTCCAGTCAAAAATATTTTCCTGAATAACAAAACTTTTAGTATCCTGGTATTTTTCCGACCAGGAAACAGTAACTTTAATCTCTGCCTCATCAGTTTTACCTGGCACGGGGTCTACTGTTATAATTCTTGTAAAAATCGTGTCTTGGCCTGAAGAATAGTTATAAGGAACATTTAGATTAGAATCATATTTTAAAACAGGACACTTTACACCGCAAGAAATAGCATTGAAATTGAGAGAATTGACATCTATATAACAGCCGTTATTAATATTAGAGCACGGCCCTAATCCAGAAAGCCAGCTTCTATTATTAATAAAATTTCCATCGCGGATATTTCTTATAATCTCAACTCCCTCCTGGCCCAAATATGAAGCAACAAGCTGATTTTGAGAAACAGAAGCAAGACCCATACTGGTAATTGCCAAAGAAACTGGACCCGAAACAACCATGACCAATATTGCCACCGCCACAAATGTTTCAAGAAGAGTAAAACCTTTTTGTGAAAAAAACTTTTTCATTCTATTGATATTTGGCCGCTTGATAATACCTTAATTGTTTTTATTTTACCGCCCGGAGAACTGACTCTTATGGAAACATCAGAATAAATTGTTCCTCCATCCGTTATCAAAGTTACAAATGGAATCGGCCTTAAAAAAACAATGTTCATACTGGAAAGTGTGCAGTCAGCGCCACCGCAGATTGCAATAATTTTATCTCCTGTTGTTATTTTATTATTTTCAACACATTCTGTATTCATGCTTCCGCAGCCGTTTCCAACATCATAATAATTTAAATTGGCTTTGTCCGCAAAAAGAATAAAGCTATCCGGGGAAGACAGCGCGAAACGAATTCCATATCCGGGAAAAATATTGCTTCCAACTGATGATTCCTTTACGCTCAAACTGTAGACCTGCGCCTGTCTTATTGACAAGGCAATCTCCTGGCTGGTTCTCTTGATAGATAAGTTTTCCCTAAAACTGGCGTAATTACTAAAGAGAAAAGCCATAATCAAAATTAAAATAGAAGTTGTGACTACAAGTTCTAAAACAGTGAAGGCGGAATTTCTTGAATCCCTTTTATTCCAGACGAAATATAATTTCGGCCGGAGGACTGACCATCGTTTCAAACGGTGATTTTTCTTGTTTAATTCCATCAACATAAAAATTCCAATTTTTGTTTGCAATATCTCCGTCAGGACTATCTATTTTCTGTGGATAAAAATTATTATCCGGTACCAAAATTGTATTTGAGACGGCTGCCACCTGCTGAAGCAAACTCCATACTCGGTATGGTTCCTCTGTGGATAGTTTAAAAGATTGTTTCTTATTATTGCCATAATCCAAAATTAAAACAATGGTATTATCGCCTTGTTTATTTTTTATAAGGGGTGAATAATAAATACCAGTAAAAACAGCAACTATAATAACTGATATTAAAAAAAGTTTTTTGTCCATAAAAATGCAACCGCAGCTCCCATGGCCAAAAAAGGACCGAAGGGGATGCTACTTTTTATATTATACTTTTTATTAAAGAAAATTAAAAGGAAAATACCCACAATGGCACCAAGCCAAAAAGACAACAAGAGAGCAAAAATACCCTTGTTTAAACCCAAAAACCAGCCTATGCCCAATGCCAATTTGGCATCACCAAAGCCCATTGCCCTGCCCTTACTCAAAAGCCAGATTAAAGCAAAAAACGCGAAGAAACATAAACCAGCCAAAAAATTCGTAATTCGTAATTCGTAATTCGTAATTAGTAATAAATTTAAAAATGCCAAAATATCGAAAATATAAACTAATAAATTGGGAATAATCTGGTGGCGCAAATCATAAACAGAAATAATTATTAAGATACTGAAAACTACAAAGTAGTAACTCGTAACGAGCGTAAATTGGAATTTTAAAAATATTAATAAAAAAACTAAACCAGTAAGTAATTCAACAATCGGGTACTGCCATGAAATTTTACTTTTGCAATGCCGGCATCTGCCCCTTTGGAATATAAAACTTAAAACCGGAATCATTTCATACCATTTCAATCTTTCTCTACAACTAAAACATTTAGAACTATTTTTAATAATTGATTCACCGCTATTGTAACGCAAAATAACGACATTCAAAAAACTACCAACTATCGTTCCGAAAATAAAAACAAAAAAACTAACTACCATATTTTAATATTAACATTATTATATCCATTTGTCTTGCGTCGAAGTCCGACTTCGATGTAAAATAAATTAATGGTGAGAAAAGAAAAATTTGTTCCTGGTGAATACTATCATATATACAGCAGAACAATTTTTAATATTCCCGAGTTTAAAGATACCAAGAATGCATCAAAACTTGCCCAAACATTTTTATTGGCCAATTCAACAAAATCGGGTCAAGCATTTGATTATTTAAGAAACGACAGAAATTCAACATTTAAAAGAGCTACAGAAATTGCAAGGCGAGGAGAAAAATTGGTGGATGTTCTCTGTTATGCAATAATGCCAGACCATTATCATCTTTTATTAAAAGAGGTTAAAGAAAAAGGAATTACTGAATTTATACGTAAATGCAATACATCAATTGCTAAATACATAAATATAAAAAATGGCAGAACCGGCCCCCTTTTTGAAAGCAAATTTAAATCTAAACATGTAAATTCAAATGAATATCTGCTTCATCTTTCTGTTTACATTCATCTTAATCCTTTGGATTTCTTAATCGGTAAGGGTTGGAGACAGCACAACTTAAAAGAATGGAATTCTTCGAAAAATAAACTTTTAAACTATCCTTGGTCAAGTTTAAAGATGTTTTTAGAAGAAAACTTTAAAGACCAGATAATATCCGGATCAGAGATAATTACTGACCAATTTAAAAATAAAAAAGAATATGAAGAATTTCTTCGTGATTGGCCACTTGCGTCGAAGTCCGACTTCGATGTAGATATTTAATAATAGTTTGGCCTACAACTAAAACACCGGGAGCCGCCCGTTAGGGCCGACTCGCCGGTGTTAAAGCGTAAAATAATTACATTGAGGAAGCTCCCTATAATCGTTCCGAAAATAAAAACAAAAATATCAATCACGATTACGGCTTAAGGTCATAGCAGTCAGCGCCTCCCAAGTCTGCGGCAGCGCATTTGGCTGTATCAACGCCGGAAAAATCAGTGCTGCCAGTACAGGCGGTGCCAGATGCAGCATCAGCGTCGTTACCAAGAAGCGGGCTGTTAGTGTCTTCAAGACTGGATCCGAGGTGGTAAGAAGTGCAGGAAGTGCCAGAACCCAATCCTGCGTATGCATAAGTTCCGCCTAAAGGATCAACAGGGACTACTGATATATATCCTCCGGTTTTAAGCAGATCTAAGGCCGTAGCGCTTGCGCCTGTTGGATAAAGCTTATTAGTGTCAAAATACATTTCTAATGCTATCTGAAGCTGTTTTAAATCAGCCACTCTTCTTGCGTCTCTGGCTTTCTTTCTGGCGCTGTTAAGCGAGGCCAAAACAATAGAAGACAATAAGCCGATAATGGCAATGACTACCAGAAGTTCAATTAAGGTAAAACCTTTGTTTCTTTTATTCATTTTTTATTTTAATAATGAAATAATTTTTAAATCGACCCCGCCCGCCATCGCTACGCTCAAGCGTTGCGGGCAGGCACTTTGTTTTCTGTATCTATTATAAATAAAGCTTATTTTATAAACAAGACCGTTGTGGATAAATGAAAACTATTTATGGCTTAATATCATAACAATATCTGGTTGCAACAGACGCAGCACAATCGCAATTACTAACGCAGGCGCTTTCATTGGCCACGCCGTTAAAATCTGTGCCGCTGCAGGCGGTGGCGGCAGATGCATCAATATCAGTGCTAAGAGATTGGTTTGTCTTATCTTCAAGATTAGCGCCCAAATGATACGAGTTGCAGGAAAGAGGAGAGGCGTTGCCAAGCCCGGTATATTTATAACTGCCACTGAGCGGGTCTATTGGCAAAACCGAGATAAAAGACCCGAACGTAGTTCCCGAAGGACATCCATTATTAGTGGCCAATGCCAGAGTAGATGGATATTGTCTGCAGGTATCATAGTACATTTCCAGGGCTGTTCGAAGACTCTTTAAATCCACAACTCTTTTGGAATCCCGCGATTTTGTTCTGGCGCTATTGAGCGAGGCAAGAATAACTGCGGCAAAAAGTCCAATAACGGCAATGACTACCAAAAGCTCCAATAAAGTGAAACCTTTGCTTTTTTTATTCATAATTTATTTAATTTTAACAAATTATTAATAATAATTACATGGCTGAAGTCAAACTATAAATCGGTCCCAATATTGCCAAAATAAAAATGCCGACAAATCCTCCCAAAACAATAATCATAACCGGCTCTATTAAACTCACCAAAGTATCCACTGCGTTATTAACCTCTTTTCTGTAAAAGCGGCTCAGAGTTTTTAAAATGAAATTTAGCTTGCCGGTCTCTTCTCCTATTTTAATCATCTGAGAAACAATAGAGGGAACCTCCTTGTAACGGCCCAAAGAAACAGAAAGCGATTCTCCGGCCTTCACATCATTTACAGAATCAACTAATATTTTTCCGTAAACGCTATCTCCTGCAACATCAGAGGCAATTTCAAGCGCCCTGACCATTGATATGCCGCTTGAAAGAGATGTCTCTAAATTATCCGTAATGCGGGAAATATAAAATTTTTTGAAAATTGGCCCGAATAACGGCACGGAGAGAATAAATCTGGAAACAGCAACTTTACCGTTTTCCGTCCTTTTATATCTCCATAAAAAATACGCGCCTATTGCCAAAAGAATCAAAAGATAGACGCCAAAATTTATAAAAAAATTGCTCAGCCCTATTAAAATTTGTGTGTAAAAAGGAAGTGTCTGGCCGGATTCTGTTAAAATTGTCTTCAAGTTGGGAATGACATAAACCATCATCAGTATCAAAACAACAATGAGCGCTGATATAATAAAGGCCGGATAGATAAGGGCATTTTTGGCTTTTGAAGACAATTCATATGAACGCTCCATGTAATCAGCCAGATAAGTAAATGTTTCATCAAGCTTTCCTGATTCTTCTGCTGATTTAACCATACTTACATAAAAACGGGAAAAGGCATCCGGATGTTTGGACATGGCCTGAGAAAGAGAGACACCTCCCTGAACATCGTCCAAAACAGAGGCAACAACCCTGCGCAGAACCGGATTATCTGTTTCAGTAATAAGCATTTTAAAGGAAGCCATGGTTGAAACCTTGGCCTCAAAAAATGTGGCCAGTTGCCTGGAAAAAATAACAATATCCCTGTTTTTTATTCTTTCAAAAAAAGAAACAATCGTTGAAAGTTTTAACGACAAGAAAGGAGACTTATCAGCCGGATCAATGGACATGATAATCAGATTTTTGGTTTGTAAAGAATTAACAGCCAGTTCGATGTTGGCCGCCTCAATGGTGCCGCTGCTTCTCTGCCCATCCGGCGTTGTCGCTGAATATTTATATAACATATTATCCAATCATTCCTCTCAGCTCTTTTGGATTAAGAGAATTGACAAGAGCATTATCAATTGTCACTTCTCCCTGACGGACTAAATTTGCCAGAGAACGATTGAGACTGACCATCCCCTGTTCAAAACTCGTTTCTATGACAATGTCTATCTCGTGAGTTTTTCCCTCGCGTATCAAATTTTTTATTGCCGAATTGGATATTAAAAGCTCGTAGGCCGGAATCAGCCCGCCTGATATTCGCGGCACAAGTCTCTGGGAAAAAACTCCTATGAGAGCGCTGGAAAGCTGAAGCCGTATCTGATTCTGCTGTTCTGCCGGAAAAGAATCTATAATTCTGTCTATTGTCTGGGCTGCATTGTTGGTGTGAAGCGAAGAAAAAATCAAGTGCCCGGTTTCAGCAGCGGTTATGGCTGTAGAAACTGTTTCCAAATCCCTCATCTCGCCAACCATGGCCACATTAACATCTTCTCTGAACATGGAACGGAGCGCTGAACGAAAATCCTTTGTGTCGTTTTTAACCTCTCTTTGGTCAATTATTGATTTATCCTGATTAAAAAAATATTCAATCGGATCTTCTATCGTAAGAACGTGCTCGCTACGATTGTGATTGATGTAATCAATCATGGATGCAAGGGTGGTTGATTTGCCATGGCCAATCGGCCCAACCACCAAAAAAAATCCCTGCTCCATATTGGCAAAATCCTGAAGGGAATTTGGCAAATTAAGTTCTGCTATATTTTTGATATTGACCGGAATGAGCCTTAAAGATGCACTGATAAGACCTCTCTGATAAAAGGCGTTTACTCTAAATCTTGCAGTATCTTCAAAGGCATAAGAAAAATCAAATTCTTTTTCCTTGATAAATTCCTTCATTTTTTCTTCTCCCAACATTACGAAAACTAATCCCTCCGTATCTTCTGAGGAAAGAATTTGTTCTTTAACAAGCGGAATGAGCGCACCGGAAACCCTTATGGTTGGATGTCTGCCGGCAGAAATATGAAGGTCTGATGCGCCCTCTTTGACAGTGATAAGAATTAATTTTTCCAGTTCTTTTTTATAGTCACTCATAATAATTCTTTTGCCTTTTTAACAATTTCAGACGGCGTATAATATGCCTTTACCAGATAACTGTAGGCACCGAGAGCCAACCCTTTTTCTATATCCCCTTTCTGCCCCAAATTGGAAAGAATTATTATTTTACTGTCTTTTAATAAACTTTCCTTTTTAACTGTTTCTAAAAAACCGAAACCGTCCATTCCCTGCATAATAATATCCAAAAGGACTACTGACGGATTAAGGCCGGCTCTAATTTTTTCAAGGGCCTCTTGGGCGCTGAGAGAAATTTCAACACCTATACCGCTCTCTTTAAACTTTGTTGAATACATATCAAGCAAAAATTCATCATCATCAATAATCAACACTTTTTTACTATTTTCTCCGTTCATATTTTTATTAATTATAACTTATTAAATTCCTCAAAGCTAATTATCCCCTCAAATAATTTCATCAGGCCCTGCTCTCTCATTGTATACATGCCCTGGCGCCGGGCCTCTTTCATTATCTCGACATCTATAGGTTTATTTAAAATTATATTTTCCAGTTCCGGAGATTTCCTCAAAATCTCAAAAATACCTATTCTTCCCCTTGCCCCCTTAGGGCATGTGGCCGAAGGCACACCCTGGTATATTCTATCCGGAGTTTTAATATTTTTTCTTATGTTTTCCGGAATATCAGCTATCTCTTTTTCAATTTTTTCCCTTGCGGCTCCCAGTAAGGGTATTTCTTTTTTTGAATCAGGACAAAGCGTCCTGGCAAGTCTTTGACCTATGGCCAAAAGAATGGTTGGGGCAATTAAAAACGGGTCAACGCCCATATCCACTAACCTTGGTATTACGCCAGAAGCATTGTTAGTGTGCAGTGTTGCAAAAACAAGATGTCCTGTTAAGGCCGCCTGTATGGCCAGAGCGGCAGTTTCTTTGTCGCGAATCTCACCAACCATTATCATGTCCGGGTCCTGACGTAAAATTGAACGCAGACCATTTGCAAAATCATAACCTATTTCTGGAAGAACTTGGGACTGACTTACTCCCTCTATATTGTATTCAATGGGATCCTCCAAACTTACAACATTATATTTTTCTTTATCCAGTTCCTGGAGCATAGCATAAAGAGTGGTGGTTTTGCCGGAACCGGTGGGACCGGTAATTAATATCATGCCGTAAGGTCTTTTTATCGCCTCTTTCGTAATCACAAGCTGGTCTTCGGAAAAACCGATTTCTTTTAAACTCCTAACCCCTTTTACTTTATCCAGAATACGAATGACAACCTTTTCTCCCCAAAAAGTTGGGAAGGTGGAAACGCGAAAATCTATATTTCTATTTTCTAATTTTGTTTCGAATCTGCCGTCTTGAGGCTTACGTTTTTCATCAATTTTCAGGTTGGTTAAAATTTTTATTCTGGAGACAATGGCATCATGAACGCTGATAGGAAGCATTATGCTTGTATATAAAATACCATCAACCCTAAAACGCACTTTTGTTTTTTCGGAAGTCGGTTCGATATGAATATCAGAGGCATTGCCGGATATAGCGTGTTTTAATATCACTGCAACCATTTTGGTAATTGGCGCATCTTCTATAAATTTAATCTCTGTTTTTAAAAAATCTTCAACAGATTCCTCGCGTATGGTTTCTGCCAGGGCTGATTCCAGTTCATTCAAAACCTTGCCCACCTCTCCGCGAATGCCCTTATAAGAGTCAAGCACTATTTCCAAATCTTTATCGGTAATCAAATAAATTCTGAATGGAATATTTAATTTTGAGACAATAAATTGTAAAGCCTCTCTTGCCTCTACATTTTCTGGATTCACCATTCCCACTTCCAAAACCCCGTCTTTAATTTCAAGGGGAACAAATTTATAATGCCTGGCGGCTTCTTCTGGAATTTGTTTTAAAACTTCAAAGGAGATCTGATCTTTAACAATGGTCCGCGTTAAAATTTCTCCGGCCTCTCCCTTGGCATCCAAAATTTCTTTTTCTGAAATACCTTCATCCAAAAGAAGTTTTTCCAGAGACAAATTTTCCTCCTTTGACCTCGTGGTGAGTTTCGCGAGTTTTCGCGCGTCTATAATTTTCTTTTTGATTAATACGTCAGAAAACTGCATGTTATTGAGAAAATGGATTTATTTTCCCTTTTTCCATTATTGGCAACTCAACCGAAAAATCGTTCAGATTCTTAAAAACCGGGTTATCAAAAAATGTAACATCAAGATTTATATTGTTGAGAGTATTAAGAATCATTATAATTTCTTGGGTCTGAGATATTTGTTCCGTAGGAGCGATAGAATAATTTTCTTTATAACGAATTAATCCACTAATATTAAATTCGTAAAAATCAGCATCTCCGGCCGTAAAATTAATTTCTTTTATTTCTGTCAGACGTAAATTGTTTTCAATATCTTTTAGAAAATTATAAAAAGAAACGTATGAAGCGCTCACCTTCATGGAAATCGGCATGGAAATAACGTCTATCTTCTGCCCACCTGAAGATGGCACTGCGCTACTATTAACATTTATATCTTTTAGGATAATGCCATTTTTTCTTGAAATATTATCAAGCCCCAAAATAAATTTTATTGAATCCGGACTGTTCGGAAGCATTTTTTTAAGACGATCCAGATTATCATTGGAAATATTGTTGTATTGCGACAAAATTTCATCTCTCTTTGCCTGAATTTTTTTTGATTGGGAAAGAGTATCGTTTAAAGACTCTCTATGCACTCGTAAATCCTGGATTTCTTGATAAAGGGGTTTGGAAAAAACAAAAAAAACTGCAGCTGCTGTTCCAAGTAATATTATTGAAAGTATGTTCTTAAACATAAAGATCACTCACTTTTATAAACAAAAGTTGACGGATAAAACATAAGATTGGTTTTGAAATCAACCGTTCCTTTGTCTCCAAGTTTAAAATCAGAAAAAAGAACATTACTGACAGTGCTTTCGTTCTTAAAAACATCTTCCTGGACAGCGATGGCTAAAAAACTTTTGGCAGTTCCGTCTATAGAAACAGTTGCGGCGCCGTCTTCATCGAAACTTAGTCTGAAAATTTTAAACCTCAAATCCTTAACAGTATCTTTCTGTAAAAAATCAAAGACCGGAATGGCTGTTTTGTGCTGACCTAAAATATTTTTTGCCGTATCTATTTCACTGGAAACCGCGACAATACGATCTATGGTTGAAAGTTCAAAGGCGGATTTTACTTTATTCAAAGAATCGTTAAGGGTGAAAATTTCTTTATTTATGGAATATTTATAAAAATATAAACCTCCATATAATACTCCGGATAAAATCAGCAAAAAAAATGAAGCAGACAAAAACAGGCCCGCTCCGGCATTTTTATACACTATCGGATTAAAATTCTTCTTGGGAATAAATGATAAATTTTTTTCAGGCATATTTAATTTATAAATTCCTAAGAGCCAATCCCAGGGCAACAGAAAAATTTACGCCGACCTTTTTTAAGACTTCGGAAAGAATAACTGGATAATCAACCTTGATAAACGGGTCTGCGAGTACTACTTCTATCGTAAAACTTTTAATGGAAAAATCAATCAACCCCATAAGTGAAGAACCTCCTCCAGCCATGACCACCTTGCCCACGGAGCGATTATTCTTATTTTGGTAGTCTTTTATAAATCTATTGACCTCAGAAAAAATATAATTAAGAACCGGCTCAAAAATTGCATTCACGTCCCTGTGTTCAGGAAGGTCGGAAAGGCCTATTTCTCTTTTCATTTCCTCGGCCCTGGAGAAATCAATACCAAGAGATTGGGAAATGGCGGTTGTCAGCTCCTGAGAGCCATGATTTATTGAATAAGACGATTTCATAACACCATAGTCAACAATGGATAACTTGGTTGTAAGGGCGCCAAAATCCAAAAGAGCCGTTGCTGTATTTTCTCTGCCCAAAGAAGAACGAATGGCGCTGAATGATTCTATTTCGTAAGCCACGGCCTCAAGACCGGATTCGGAAATTATTTTTTTATAACTGTCAATAACGTCTTTATGAATGGCGACAAGCAAAACTTGTATTACGCTTTTCTTTTGCTGTTCATTCTTAGCTGTTTCCTGGGGAAGCACCCACCAATCAAGAACCACCTCAGATATCGGCACCGGGATATAGCGCCTTGCCTCAAGCTGGATAATTTCTTCGAGTCCTGATTCTGAGTTGAAGGGAAGATTGATGGTTGTCACAAAACAAGAACTTAACGGAATTGAAACAACTGCCTTTTTTGCTGTTATATTCGCCTCTTTTAAAAGATCTTTTATGGCTGAGGCCAAAACATCCTCCTGAAGTTTTACCGCATGTCCAACCCCTAACTTGGCATAGGGGCCGGTTGCAAGCTCACCGTATGTTTCAAGCACTGCTCTTTCTTTCTCTTTTATTAGCTGGACAATTTTTATAGAAGAGGTGCCAATATCAATACCCAAAACACGGTTCTCTTTTTTAAAGAACGAACTGATTTTTTTAAAAAGTGTGACATCCATTGTTATTATTATAACATAATTATATTATAAAAATTATGGAACTGTTAAGAAGTATCATGGGTTTCTTTTTCCCGCAAAAGTGCATAGGCTGTGGCAATAAGAATGATATCTTGTGCCGAAAGTGCATTGACAAAATAGACAAACCGACATTTTTGGAGTTAAACAACGTTTTTGCCGCAAGCGATTACAATGATATTTTGGTTAAAAAGGCAATTTGGCTTTTAAAATATAGGGGTATAAGAGAGACGGCTGAGCCGTTGGCAGAATTAATAAAAATAAGGCTGCTGGAAAAAATTAAAGACAAAGAAACTGCTTTTATTCCCATTCCCCTCTCTGCAAAACGGATGAAGGAACGCTGTTTTAATCAGACAGAATTAATCGCAAAACATATATCGGACAACGTGATAACCAATGTCCTTTATAAAATGAAAGAAACTCCCTCACAGGTGGCGTTAAAAGACAGAAGAAAACGCCTGCAAAATATCAAGGGCAGTTTTGGCGTAAAAAACGCGGAATTGATAATCAACAAAAATATAATTCTTATAGATGACGTTTCCACAACCGGCGCAACAATGGCTGAGGCGAAAAAAATTTTAAAAAACGCGGGCGCCAAAAATGTCATTGGCCTGGTTGTGGCGCGGGGATAGACGTGGTAAAATATTAAAAAAATTGGTGAGGTCGCATAGTGGTCTAGTGCAGCACGGTGCTAACGTGCCGACCCTGAAAGGGGTCCGTGGGTTCAAATCCCACCCTCACCGAATGATTGATAATGAAGGTAAAATTTCTCAAAATTTTCCC
>CAYTKF010000002.1:11360-76798 GCA_964438405.1 uncultured Candidatus Saccharibacteria bacterium | reverse complement strand
ATCGGAATGACCTTTGGTTCGCCGATGATGACCCGTGCGCCGTTCTTGAGAAAGGCGGTGAAGTGCCGGCCCGCCTCTTGTGCATTGCGGACTACAAGATCTTGCAGCTGGGATTGATCGAAATCGATTTCATCCCAAACTGCGTTTGTGGCCAAAATGGCCATGATGCTGTGGGATTGGTCACGAGTGATTTGTCCCATTTGTATTCCTCTTTCTTTGCCTTATTGGCAACGTTCTAATTCCGTTTTATATTATACACCCCCCAAATCAGGATGTCAAACGTCATATTTTAAATTCAATTACATCACCGTCTTTCACAACATATTCCTTGCCTTCGGTGCGCACTAGGCCTTTTTCGCGCGCCTTCAACCAACTACCAACCTCAATTAAGTCTTTGACATTAACTACTTCCGCCTTAATGAATTTTTCTTTGAAATCGCTGTGGATTTTTTCAGCCGCTTCCAAAATATTCCCTCCTCTTTTAATTTTTGTCGCCCTTGCTTCTTTTCCGCCCTTGATGGTGTAAAAAGTGACCAAATCTAAGGTTTGGTAGCAATTCTTGATTAAATTGTCCAGTAGATTAGAACTTTTTATTCCTAAATCTTTTTTTTCCTCTTCACTCAATTCACTTATTTCCAATTCGTCTTTTAAATCAGTGTTGAAAAAGAGAATTATCGGCTTATCTATTCCCGCCTCTTTTAATTCTTCTTCAATAATTTTGATATCTCTTTCTGGGTCAACTGAATTTTCAACGTGGGCAACGTTTTTATCTTCGAAAACCCTAACTACTTCCACCAAAATGCTTGCCTCTCTGATTTTGGCCAAAAATTTATTTCCCAAACCCTTGCCCAAATGAGCCTCTTTAACCAAACCAGCAATATCAATAAATTCAACAAAGGCGGGCGTAATTTTCTCCAGTCCCGCTTCACGGGATAGAATTTTAGAAAGTTTTTCCAAATTTTCATCTTTAACAGAAACAACAGCTACATTCGGCTCAATAGTGGTAAAAGGATAATTGGCAATATCAACCTGCTTTTTCGTTAAGGCCTTAAACAGCGTTGACTTGCCAACATTGGGAAGGCCGACAATACCGATACTTAATGACATAGATTGATTAAAGCAAAAAATTTGCTAAAATACAATAAATACTGGGCCTATAGCTTAGTGGTAGAGCACCCGGTTTGCATCCGGGAGGCCGGGGTCCGACTCCCCGTAGGTCCATAATGGATTCTTTTATTTTTAATTATCTTAATGGATTTGGCGACTGGCTTTATTTGTTTGTTTTTATTGGAATGCTGATAGATGGGAACATTGCCTTGCTTGTGGTTGGTTTTTTGTTAAAGGGAAACGAAGCCTCGCATCTGCTCCTTATCATTCCCGCCTTTTTTGGCGCACTGACTGAAAATTTAATCTGGTACGAAATCGGAGACCGGATAAAAAACCACAGCTCTAAAATTAGCCAATGGGTTATTTCTAAAACAAGCTATTTTGACGAGCATTTTATAAAACGACCGAAAACTACTTTACTTATTTCAAAATTTATTTATGGAACGCATAGACCGGCAATTGTAAGAGCTGGGGTGGTTGGAACTGGTATAAAAAAATACATTGAGGAAATTATTCCTGTTTTAATTATCTGGATGGCAATTTTTATTGGCTTAGGTTTTGGATTAAAAGCCGTTTTCTCCCTTGTTGATAAATATTTAAAATATACAGAATTTATTCTTCTGGGTCTTTTTGTATTGATAATTTTATTCCAGCGCTTTATTCTTTCCAAAAAACTCAAAGAAAAAATTTGACTTTTTTAGTTTCTCGTATATTATAATAGATGGAGGTGGTACGTGAATATCAACGAGAATCAAAAGATAGTCGGTATCATGGATGCCGGCGGAAACATCATTTTTGCCGTTATGTTTTTCTTCGGCATTGGCATTATGGCCAGTGCTGCGAAATGGATTGGTGAGGCTGAAACAATGTCCAGCCTTATCATTGATATTGGATTTCTTTTTTTAGGTGGCGTCGTGGTTATTGCCACCGGGGCATATCTCGAGTGCGAGATTGAACGTTGGTGGCGGGCCCGTCAATACAGAAGTCAGTAACCATTTTGTTCTTATTAGAAGTCCTGCTCTGGCGGGACTTTTGCTTTTATTTTCTTTTTTGGTATAATAAAAATAGTCGGGGATGACGCCTATGAGCCGGCGGCTTCAACCGTCTCCCGCGAGCGGCGCTTGACTCTTTGCGAAAATCTGCCAAAGCGCCGCTTTTTTAATTCTCAAGGGCCAAATTTACAAGATGTTCCAAAAAATCCTGATAAGAAACCCCGATTGCCTCAAGCGCTTTTGTCGCTTGAGCTTGAGGCAAAGGATAAAATTTAGAATCTAAAATATAAATTTTTCCCTTATCTTTTCCAGGCCTTTCAGAAACAATAAAATCGTGGCTTGAATAATATCTGGAATGAAGCGCATTGTGCGCAATCTTTGCCATATTTTCTATTCCCCTTTTTGTCTGCAAATTAAAACCTGCCGGGCAGAAAATTTTTTCTTCCACAACCGGAAGCGCGTAAAGTTCCTGTCCGCGGAAATTTTCCACAATTCCGCATTCCACGCCTCGTCCCCAAATATACTCTTCAATAATTATTTTTTCATAATCGCCGAACGCCTTGCTTATTTCCGAAGCCAATTCCAAAAAATCATTGGCAATTTTTAACGACGGCCTCACAAACCACGGCGGATTTATAAAATTTAGAATTTTTCTTGCGCAATCAATATGATAATCCCCTTTTTTAAAAACCAAACCCTTGGGTAAATTCAAGCCCTGTCTTGAAAGCGCCTCCCGGGTCAAATTTTTGTCTGTAAAGAGAATGAAAGAAAACGGACTCGGCCCAATATAGGGCACTTTATGGCTTTCCAAATTTTTTATTGTTTCTATGTCGCACGTTTCTGAAACCACGGTGACCGCATTATGTAGATTAAAAATATCTCGGGTTATCATATTTATATTAATTATATTTTAAAAATTAAAGAAAATCCAAAAAATAAAATGCCTGCTAAAATAGTGAGCGGCCCGGCTGGAAAACCAACAAAAACAGAAAGCAAAACGCCTGACAAACAGCTCAATGCGCCGAAAATTAAAGACCAGCAAACATACTGGCGCATGTTTTTGCTGATATTTTTTGCCGTGGCAGCCGGAATAATTACCAATGCGCCGATGAGAAGCGAACCCGCCACTTTCACGCCAATGGCCACTATCACTGCAATGGCAAAAAGATAAATTAAGTTTAATTTTTTGGCATTGATTTTATTGGCCGCGGCCAAATCTTCAGAAAGAGACGAAAGAATAATTTTATTATAAATATTTTTTACAACAAAAAATACTAAAATGCTTAAAATTATTGCCAGCGCCGTATCAAAAAAATTAACCCTTGATATATCGCCCACCAGAGCCTCTATTAAATCCGGCTGAGGCGTGACAAGAAAACCGATTGCCAGACTTAAAACAAAAATTATTCCCACAAGGGTTTCCGTTGCCAATTCTGTTTTTGATTCCAAAAACCATATTGCCAAAACGCCAAAAAATAAAAAGATAAAAGCACCCAAAGAAATATTCAAACCCAAGAGCAGAGCCAAACCCATGCCCGGCAATGCCACATGGCCAAGCGCGTCCCCAACCAATGCCATTTTTTTGGTGAGCATTAGAGAGCCAAGATAACCGGCTACTCCGCCGACAAAAATCGCCGTTATCAAACTGTAAATATTAATGGTCATGATGATAAAATTTTACATCTCCTCCATAAAGATTTTTAATGGCTGAATAATCCAACGCTGTCTGCGGTGCACCGTAACAAATTGTTTCTTTGTTCAAACATAAAACCGTATCTGCAAATTTATGAACAATGCTCAAATCGTGAGTGATTAAAATTATGGTCAGATTTAAATCTTTTTCTATTTGTTCCAAAAGTTCATAAATTGTTTCCTCGCCCTTGACATCAATGCCGGAAAATGGCTCGTCAAAAAGAAGAATATCGGGCTTGTCTATTAATGCCCATGCGATTAAAACGCGCTGTAATTGGCCAAAAGAAATAACTCCGATTTTCTTGTTTAAAATATTTAAATCATTTATACCGACTGTTTTTAGCACCTCTTTTGTTTTTTCTTCTCCGAGTTTTTTAAATCCAAAAAATTCGCTGACACTCAGCGGCAAATTTTTATCAATAAAAAATTTTTGCGGGACATAACCAATTTTTATGCCACTCTTCCATTTTATTTCGCCCTTATATTCTACAACCCCCAAAAGCGCGCGAAGTAAAACACTCTTGCCCGCGCCATTGGGTCCAATGACAACCAGATTTTCTTTTTCAGCTAAATTAAAACTCAAATCATCAATAACTCTCTCCCCACTAAACTCCACGCTCAAATTTTTCACTTCAAGAATGTTGTCCATATTTTTACGGTTGCAAGATGTCCTCTGTTCTGCCGTTGATAGAAATGATTACACTTTTGACGCTTGAGAATTGTTTTAAAGTTTCTGTTATTTGCGCTCTAATGGCGGAAACACGGCACGAACCGCCAACTGCATTTTCTAGTTGTTCGTCAAAATCAACTTTGGCAACGTTGTTTTGAATTGTGATACTCTGAATTTTTACTCCAGAATTAATGCTGGTTAAATATCCTGAATTAATTTCATCCTGCGCCGGACCCTTCAGCAGTAATTCCAGCGCCCGTCGTGCCGGCGCGTCTGTTTTATAAACTTCTCTCTCAACTGGAAAAACTTTATTGCACGAGATTTGTGGGTCAAGATTATTGTTGTTAAAATAAATCTTTAATATCTGTGTACCCGTCGTCATGTCAAATTTTATCGGCAATTCAAAACTTTCGTCGTGTTCCGCTAGGCCCGACGGATTATCTTTCATAAAAACAATTTTTCCTGTTTCTGTTTTACTCGGCGTAAAATCTATCTCGCCCTTAAATGCTACAAAATTTGTTGTCATCCAGTCCCCTTGCGCCATGACATAAGAATTACCCAAAACTTTTCCGTTTGCGTCCAAAATTTTTACGGGGAAACTTCCCTCAAAATACCATGTTCTGACTTCACCCGTTAATTGCAACTGACTTTTTACAACTTCGTTTGGCGCGGGCGAGTTTACTTTGATATTGATATTTTGATTTTCAATAGGCTCTTCAGTACGGGTGAAAAAAATAAAAAACAATCCCGCCGCCACAATAATCACTCCGATAATTAAAATTGTTTTTTTCATTTTTCAAAAACCATTTTCTTGTAGACTTGCCGCACGGCTTCTACGTCTGCCTTGCAGTATTCATAAATTTCATCAAGTTTGCCGGCTTTGTAATAGTCAAAAACTTTTGAGCCATCGATGCCTCCTTCTTTGGGCGAGGCAATGCCCATGGCGCGAGTCAAGGTGTCAAGAGAAATTTTACTGTGTGTGTCCCATTTTGACCATTCGTACATTGTGTCAAAAATGGGATTGCTTCTGTATCGCGCGAAACTCAAATCCTGCGTCGGCTTAACACCTAAAACAATTGAGCGCTGATAAATAAAACGCATATCAAAATCAAAAATAGTGTGGCCCACAAAAAGATTGGCGTCTCTCGCCTCTTCCCAAAAATTTTTAAGAATTTCTTTTTCGTCTCCGGTTAGGGCTTTTATTGGCTCGTCATTCACAGCCAAACCGATACACAATATTCTGCCAAATGCACCGTCAAAATTAGTCTGTATTAAATAACTTTCAAAATCATCTGTTACTTTTTTGCCTTTTGATTTTTTGTATTCGTAAATTTCTTCCAGAACGCCGTGCTGGGATTCGTCTGCTGGAATAGTTTCTATGTCTAAAAATAATTTTTTCATATCGGAGTGCCGAGAGTCGAACTCGGGCCTTACCCACCCCAAGGGTAAATACTGCCGCTATACTACACTCCGTTTGACACTATAAATTCAATTATATCTCAAAAATAGAAAGAGAAAAACGGAAAACCAATTTTGATTTAGATTTTCCGTTCATAACAACTGCAAGGAGGAATTTGTCCTCCCAAAATGTACGGCCTGAATTTGTCTTGAAAAGACGGGTTCTCAAACAACTTTGCTAGGGGTGGCCACTCCTCGTAGCTTTTCTGCTCTGCCGTCATTGTCCTGTCCTGGCAAAAACATTGACCTTCGCAAATTTTCTGCCAGAGAAGCCTGCCGCCTTCGCCAACCATTTCCACCTCGGCCTTATAAATTTCGTACCGGGTGTAATCCGGCAAGAGACCGAAGATATACAAATGGCTCTCTGGCCGTAAATAGAATCCTCCTCTCTCTCTCTGTGAAGCAGACAAAGAGGTTGGCCATAGCCGTGCCACAAAACCTTGTTGTTCTCATCTTTGGCTACGGCTATACTATCCTTATCCAGAACAAATTCGTTCTCCGCAATTGCAAAGGCGAACAAGGTATTGATATCTGCTTCTCTTATCCGGATTTCCAAGACTAAAATCCGGGGGTGATTTGGTACATTCTGATATCGCCGAATTGCTTTGGGCAGAACAAAGACAACTTCTGAATTCTCTCTATCTGCCCTTATGCCGCAAAAATAGGCAGATAATTTTTCTTCCAAACTCTTGCTTTGCATCTTATCGCCTCCTTGGTAAAAAGAGCTTCTTTTTTCTTATTTAATTATACCAAACATTCACTCTTTAGTATATACTAAAGAGGCAATTATAACTATGAAACTTTCTCGAAGCCTAAAAATAGCGCTGGCTATCGCCCTCATCATTCTCTTGGCGATACTACTGATTCCATTGATCAGGGTTGGTCTGAAAACTATCGCGGTGGCTGTCAATGTACTCATTCCGCAGGGTGATTGGCGGCCGCTACAGTGGCTCACTGAAACGCCGCTCCAGGAAAAACAGGAGATTCAAAGCGTGGACGGCCGCACCCTGACCCTGTATATGTACCGGCCGGCTGCCAAAAAACCGCGCAGCGCCCTAATCATCTACACGCCGCTCATCGGTCCTGGCCCGCAGGATCCGCGGCTTATCAATCTGGCCGACACATTTGTCCGGAGCGGTTTTGTCGCCGTCATTCCTTGGCGGTTTGAAGACCAGCAAATTATCACACCCAAGGATATAGGTGATGTGGTCTCCACCGCGCTCTTTCTCAAAAATCATCCCGAGTTGAAGATTGAAAAACTTGGCCTCATGGGCTTAAGCTACGGCAACGGACCCACGATCGCCGCCGCCGCTGATCCAAGGATAAGGGACGATGTCTCCTTCGTGGTGAGCTTTGGCGGCTATTATGACCTGCAAAACGCCGCACAGTTTTTAGCGACCGGGAATTTTTCCTATGGAACTATCGAGGGTAATCTGGAGCCGGCCGACTACGCGCGCGATATCCTTAAGAACACACTGGCCTATCACGGCCTGACAGAGGAAAACTTTCTAGAAAGCACGGAATTCGCTGAGCTGCGCCGCGTCCTTTCGCCCTCTCAGTACATTGAACGCAGCGCCGCGGAATTCTTTATTCTTCACTCCACAGACGACCGCTACATCCCCTATACTGAATCAATGCGCCTCCGCGACGCCCTCAGTGGCCGCGTGCCGACGCAATTCGCGCTCACCACCATCTTTGAACACGGTGACTACAAACCTTTGACTTGGCAAAATATACGCCGTCTCTATTTGCCGACTGCCGGCGATTTTTATAAATTTTTGTACCTTATATTATCAAAGTATCTATGATCTTTGGATTTATTAGAACAATCAGGTATGAACCCCGTATGAAAAGGGTTTCGCCTGCCGAAAGCGCCAGCAAGCTTCACATTCCGACTCTTATTGTGCATTCATGGCCAGTTTGGCGGCGAATATCAAAAAGGAATTGAAGTTTTTTTTGAAAGAAACCTATAAATAAATGGCGAGCTTGACATTGTAAAATTAATTGTATATCATTTAAATAGACCAATAAAGGGGTGCAATGTTGCGACGAAGGTTCTTTTTGCGTCGAGTAGCCCACTGTCCGAGCGGCTGCTGACGCGGCCCGGCAGAAAAGGCGATCCTATCGAGTGGGTATCGCCTATCTGCCGGGCATTTTTTATTTCAAAAAATTCAAAAGTTTATCTAATGGCCAGCAATTTACAATATTTTTCTTTTCTGCCCAACCACGGCGCGCCTGAGAAACGCCGTATTCCATAAAATGCAATTGCGATTTTTCATGCGAATCAGTGCCCAAAGAAAGTATTACTCCCGCTTCTATTGCCTGTTTTATATAAACATCTTTTAAATCAAGACGGGCCGGATAAGCATTAATTTCCAAAATCGTGCCCGTGCGTTTTGCTATCTTAAAAATTTCTTCCCAATCAAGCACCACTTCGTCGCGCCTAGCAATTAATCTGGTTGTGGGATGCGCGATAATATCAACATACGGATTTTCCATGGCGCGGACCAATCTCTTTGTCATTTTTTCTTTTGGAATTTTAAAACTTGAATGCAGAGAACCAAGGACAACATCGAACTGTGATAAAATTTTATCATCGCAGGCTATTGTGCCGTCCGGATTAATGTCAACTTCAGCGCCCTTTAATATTTTAAATCCGCCAGCCGGCGGATTGCCAAACGACTTGTTAAGTTTATCAATTTCTTGCCATTGTCTTTTGATTTGGCTCTCAGCCATTGCTCCGGCAATTTTTAATCTGCCAACGTGATCAGTAATGGCAATATATTCATAACCAATTTTTTGTGCCGTTTCCGCCATTTCTTTAATAGAATTTACGCCATCAGACCAAGTTGAATGTATTTGTAAATCGCCATGGATATCTTTTAATTCAACCAGCTTGGGCAATTTATTTTTTAAGGCCACTTTTATCTCTCCTGTATTTTCTCTTAATTCCGGCTCTATATATGGCAGACCAAGCCTAGCGTAAACTTCTTTTTCTGTTTTGATTCCGTATTCGTTCAGCTTAAATCCTTTTTCTATGGCAATTTTGCGCGTGGCAATATTGTGTTCTTTGGAACCGGTAAAATATTGCAAGGCAGAACCAAAACTTTTTTCCGGCACAACGCGCAAATCTACATCAAACCCGTGTTTCATTCTTACAGAAGATTTTGTCGCGCCCTTTCCCCATATTTTTACAACTCCTGGCAGAGAAACAAAATAATCCATAACTTTATCAGATTTATTGGCAACAGCAAGAATATCCGCGTCCCCTATTGTTTCTTTCATTCTGCGCAGAGAGCCGGCCAGGCTTATTTGTTTAACTTCTTTTAAGGACTTTAATTTGGCAACAATTTCGCGCACAACAGGCAGAATTTCACTGATTAAAAACCTTCCCTTGCTTCTTTTAAGAAATTCGATGCTTTCCAGAATATTTTTTTCGCTCTTCTCGCCGAAGTTTTTTAATTTGCTTATTTTTCCCTTCTTAGCAGCTATCTCCAATTCTTTGGCGTTCCTTATTTTTAATTTTTTATATAAAACTTTTATTTTCTTCGGTCCGACACCTTCAATTTTCATCAGCCCACCTAAATCAACTGGAATTTTCTTCTTTAATTGCAGATATTCGCGGATTTTTCCGGTTCGCAAATATTCGCTGATTTTTTCAGCGATATTCTTGCCGATGCCCGGAATTTCCATTAGTGCCTTGATGCCGCCTCTTTTATAAATTTCTTCAACGCTTTCTGCCAAACCCTCTATGCTCTGGCCAGCTTTCTCATACGCCTTAAACTTAAAAACCACCTCATCCATCATCTCCAAATAAACCGCCATCTCATAAAAAATCTTCGCGAGCTCTTGGTTCTCCATATTTAAATTGTATCAGAATTATGATATAATAAAATATATGAATTTTTTAGAAGTTTTTGGCTATAAAAGCCAAGAAAAAACAAAAGAGGAAGAAAAGGCTAAACTGCTTAAGGGGTTAGCTGATCTTGAGCAATGGCTTTCTAGTGTAGAAATGGGCATGGGAATGCGAAGCGGCGCTTCGGGCGAAGCAAGAGCGGCCGATAATACCCAAATTCAAAGAATCAAAGAACTCATAGAGGTCAAAAAACAGCAAATTGCAGAATTGGAAAAATAAAAAAATTATAATCTTATTTCTTTTTTCAACCAATCGATTTTTTTCCCGTTAACAGTTTGTTTTTGGTTTCCCTTATTGCTATCCGAGGAAGATCGTTATTATTTTCTAAATAATTTTTAACCAATATCCGATTATTTTTTATCAAATCTCTTAACAGCCAGGAAATCGCTTTTGTAATTAAAATATCTTTTTCTTTTTTAAGTTTGTTTATAACGGCAAAAGCAAGGTCTGATAATCTTTTATCTGCCGATTCTCTTACTGGTTTGGTCAACAAAACCAAACTCGCTCTTCTTTTATGGATATTGCTATCTTTAGAAAACCTTAATATCATTTTTCTCCAATTCTCCCAATTTGTCAGTAATTCCTTTGATGAAAAATTTGATTGGCATATTGAATCAACTTCTCCCCACCCCTCTGCATTATCAAGCCATTTGTCCAAACAATTGATATTAATTTGTTCTCTAAGTTTAGACAAATATTCTAACAATCTGCCCGCAAAACTAAATTCTTCATGAGATTTTCCTTTATAAAGAAGATTTAATAAACCTTCGTATTCTGCAGGAGAAATATCTTTATTATTTTTAATCCAATTTTTGATGAGCTGATTTTTTGTTCCTGATTTTACAGAATAATAAATCTTCTTTGTGCCCATGTATTTTTTTAGCCACTCTTTTTGCTCCCTTGTTTCCTTTCCCGCATTCCTTTTTATTTCCTGCAAAAAATGCAAATAATGTTTTTCCGCCGCCACATTCATATTATATTTCCGTTTCTTTGTCTATTTCCAAAACCATAAATTTTATACCATGGGGTTCTAAAACTTGCGACGGTATTCGGTGCGTTGAACCGGGCGATTTCAATATACTTTCATGTACTGGAAAACAAATTTTGGGTTTAATTTCAAGCGCATAATCAATTGCCTCTGCTAATTTCATCCACGGTCCGGCAATTGGCAAAGCCAAAATTTCAACTTGTTTATTGGGATTTGTAAAAGCATCTCCGGGATAAAAAAGACGATTGGCAATAAAGTATCCTGTATTTTGAATCGACAGAATAGATGTATACATTAAGGCATGATATTTGCCAAAACCCTCAATTAAAATTCCTTTTGCGTTATAGTTTTGGCCGTCTTCAATAATTTCAAAAGAAATATTCTCTTTTTCTAAAAGTGCGCCCACGCTTTTATTTGTAATAATTTTGGCCTGTGGGTTATTTCCAAGAACAATTTTTAAAGAATCAATATGCAGATGGTCATAATGCTCGTGGGTTATAAGCACAACATCAATATTTTTTATATTATTTTGTTGTGTTGAATAAACGCCAGGGTCGGTTAAAATTCTGATTCTGTTTTCTTCAATTAACAAACAGCAATGTCCAAATTTTGTAATTTTCATAACTATTTTTCAAACGACAACCGTTATCGTTTGCTCATTTGCTCATTTTATTCTTTTGGCGACGGGGGTTGCATGATTTTTATTTCTGGGAAAATTGGCTCTTTTTTGTCCCGCGGGCTCATTTCTTTAAATATAAAAAACGGCAGAAGCGCGGAGAATAAAACAAAAAGTATCACCACTGTAAAAAGCGCGGTAAAGCCGAAGTGGTACGCAAACCATCCGCCCAAACCGCCGGAGACTGCTGTGCCAATCCCCACCCACGCGCCTCTCACGCTCCATTCGTATGCCTCTCCTCCTTTGTCTATGTGCCGGGTAAAAATGGCAGTATAACCAGCCATGTTCATTGCCATACCCAATCCATAAAGTCCCTGCAAAATATAAATATGCCACGGATATTCAGAAAATATATAACCCCAAACAGCAATAGCAGCTAAAATATTTCCCAAAACAATAGCCCATAAATCGTCTTTTTCCCCATGATTTTTATCCAAATATTTGCCAATGGGAATCATTGCCAAAGAATGAATAATCCAATAAGCAGCGGCGGCAAAGCCGGCTGTCTCAATATTGGCGCCCTGAATATGGTCAGTTAAAAAAAGCGCGAAAATCGGCGCGCCAAGACCCAAACCGGTAAGCAAAGCCACGTCTGACAAAATCAAATTCATTATTACTTTATTGATGGATTTAAACATAAATAAATTATAGCTGATTTTTTTGAATTTAAAAAGACGGAGAAATCTATTATAACAAAAGTGAGGTAAAAACAATCAGAGTAAACAAAAAGAGAAATAGTGCCGTCAAAATTAATAAATTTATCCCCTCTTTTTTAAGGCCGTTGAAATACAAATAAATCGGCCTGCCCATAATAAAATTTTAGAACTTCTCATTTTATTCCGTTGTCATGCCGTCAAACTCTGCTTCATTGGCAACGGCCTCTGCTTTTGTTATACGCACGATTCCGTCTTTATGGTGCGCCGGGGAATAAATTGTATAAAGTTTCAAATCTTCTGTTTCTGAAATATTAATGACATTATGCTCTGCGCCAGCCGGCACAACCACGGCTGTCCCGTCTTTAATCTCGTATTCATTGCCGTCAATAATGCACTTTCCCGTCCCCTTTTCAATCCTGAAAAACTGGTCATTGTCAGGATGCACTTCCATGCCAATTTCTTCTTTGGGCTTCAAGCTCATCAGCACCAGCTGGCTATGCTTGCTTGTATAAAGCACCTTGCGAAAATTTTCATTCGCAAGCGTATCTTTTTCTATGTTCGCAACATATCCCTTCATATAATTTTATTTAATAATTAATAATATCTATATTTAAGTTTTATTGTCTAATTGACGGATAGATATTTGTCAGTTCCAGACCAAGAGCCCAGGCGGAAAAACCGTGCAATTTGTATTTTTTGATTAAATCTATTTTTTTCTTAATGCTCCGCGCGTTCTCATACCATAGCGTGTACGGCCTGCCTTTTACTTTGTAAGTGAGATAGGGAACGTCATGTTTTGTACTGTAATGATAAACGTATTTATATTTTGTCAAAACATTGTTAATGCCCTTTCGTCCGCCTGACTCAACCCGCTTGCCTGTTTTATCATCCCATTTCCAGTAATAAAGTGCGATGCCCATTGAAAGTTTTTCAGCCGGAATAAATTTCAGGCTATGTTCCAAAACACGCTTGAGCCAGGACATTTCCACAACCGGACCTCTTGATTCCGGGTCGTCGTAAGACATGACGCTCACGAAATTCGTATTTTCAGCTAAAACTTTGTAATCATAAACGCCGATTAAATCTTGCCAAAGACTGTCCTTGTAGTCTTCCGGCCTCTCTGAAACTTGCGCAATAACCGCAACGCTCAAAATTAAATTATTTTTCTTGAATTCTGTATGCATCTTGGCAATAAAATTGGAAAATTTATCTCTGTATGATACGTCCATCTGTTCAAAATCAATCTGCCAGCCGTAAAAATTATTTTGTTTGGCTTTTGCAATGAGAGTGGCAATGACAGAATCCTGCAGAGAGCCGTTATCCAAAATAGCCTGATAAGATTTCTGGGTGAATTTACCGTTTGTAAGAAGGGGCATCACTTTTATTTTTTTCTTTTTTGTAAACGCGAGAATTTTTGCGTCAATGCTTCCGGAAATGCTTCCATTCTCGTCAACCGCATAGGCCTGCGGAGCAAGCACGTCAATATAACTGGGGTAATTAAAAAGCGATTCACGCGCCAGAGTGCTGTCCCGAAAATAAAAAACCCGGGTGGCTGCAAAAAGCGGCAGGGGCAAAAAAACAATTATTAAAATAAAAATTTTTTTGAGCATAACCGGACTGTATTTTATCATTTTTTGCGTCTTTTGGCTTCTGCTTTGCACACCCGCGCCTCATCCATTCCAAAATGATGGGCGATTTCGTGCCAGACGGTATTTTTAACAATTTCTTTAATATCTTTTTCACCGCGGGCCACTGCCTCAATGGGTTTTTGAAAAATGGTTATTTTGTCAGGCAGAACCGCGCTGTAATTTGTTCCCCGTTTTAGCTGGGGCACGCCTTCATACAGGCCGAGAAGCGTTGTGCCGCTAGCCAGACCCAGTTTATTTTTCTGTTCTTTAGTCGGCTCATCCTCAACAACAACTGCCACATTATTCAGCTTGTGCAAAAATTTTTCCGGAATGGCTTTTATTCCTTCCTCAACAAATTTTTCAAATTCTTCCCGTTTAAAATTCAACATAAAATAAAAACTTAGGGGAGCAAAATGATTCGCTCCCCCAAGGTGTTGTATTTTTCTAAAAAATGTACAATTTCGCGTATTGTGTCGTAAACTTCAGCAATGGAGCAGAAGCGGACATCAGGATGTATCTTCCGCGTTGAAAAAATAACTCTTTCTTCTTTTTTGGGATTGGCCCAGATAATTTTCATCCAGGCAAAAGAATACAAATCCTCCTCGCCCTCTCCGCGCTTTTGGTGAATCAAGAATGTACTCTGTTTTTTTTCGTGTCGCACCTCTATGCGAACCCTTGGAAACGGTTGGAGTAAGTCTCCAAGTTCGTTTTCCACAAAAGCCAGCATGACAAGGCGCTCTTTACGCTTGCGAAAGAACATAGAAACCTCCTTTCAAGGTCTATTTAAATTATAGCACCGGAGCGGGATTTAGTCTTTCGTATATCTCACCTGTTAATTTTCTGAATAATTCGCGTTTTTTCCAGAAAGAATTGCTGTCGGAAAAATTTTTGTTCCGGATTTTATTTAAATCCTGGATGACCATGTATCTGACATGTCCCAGATCAACGCCTGGTTTGGCGCCTGCATCTTCCAGCCCCTGATAAATTTCTTTCAAGTGGCTGTATTTGTTGGGAATGCCAAGCTCCCTATTGGGTTTTGTGCGCTGAGAAAGAGTGTCAGAAAGAGATGAATTCAGTTCTATATGCTCAACAAAATCGTGGATTGCCACAAAAAAATCAAAACTCGCGGGCGTTTTTAAAACCCTTTGGAATTTTTCATCCAAGTCGCTTTTTACCTTTTCCATATTTCTATTCTACTATTCTATCACAGTTGAGAGATAAAGTATATAATAAAGATAATGCCTCTTATATTTCTTTTATTATTTTTATTACCCATACCTTCTTTTGCCGATGTTAGTCCAACAATTACTTCTTTTACTGCCAGTCCTTCAGCGATAAATTCCGGCTACACGACAATTCTTTCCTGGACCATGGAGGGAAGTAGCGGGAATAATTTGTATTTTAATTGTCCGCTGGGAGTGAAAATTATTAAAACAGACGGAACAACTTTTCCCTGCAACCAAAGAATTCCTGCCAGTTCCGGCATTTCCGATTCTATTGGCTTCAATATTATTAATGTCAGCGGGGGAACCGTTGTTATAAATGCCACTGTTTATCCTAAAGATTTAAATGGCGCAGATTATGACGCGGGTGCCAAAAGTGTTTATATTACAGCCAATACAACTCCCCATCCCATAACAGATTTTTATTCTTCAGCCACAACCGTGGTTGCAACTACTACCGTCACCCTTTCCTGGGTCGGACATGATGTCAGCGGCACGAATCTTCAGTTTGATTGCATTGCAGGGGTACAGGTTTTTGTTTCTGGAGATTCAACACAGACATCCCTGCCTTGCAATACACCAGTCTTTAGTTCCAGCCTGGGGATGTCTGGTTCATCTTCTTTTACTTTTACCAATTCATCTTTATTCGCAACTTCATTAAGAGCAACAATATTGCCCATGATTGCAACGGGATTGTACGATGCCACTCACGCCCTTTCTCTTTCCCTTGATATTGCGGGAAAACCTGTTCAACCGAGCATACTGATTGATTCTTTTAATGTTTCCAATACGCAGATATCGTCGGGTAATTCTCTTGTTTTTTCATGGAGCGCTCCCAAGGCTTCAGGCGTAAATTTTCAGATTACCTGCAGTAATTCAGTCAGCGTGGGTACGACAACCAGCAGCAAACTCCCCTGCAATACTCCTGCTTTCAGCCGGAGTCTTCCAACAATTTCCACCATCACTCTTTATTTTTTAAACAATTTTAATTCTTATCAATATCTTTCTCTGTATCTTTTGCCGCAAAATGCAGACGGAACATACGACGGGACCAAAAGCAAAAAATTAGATATCACTGTTATTCCGGCCGGACAGAATAGCGCCTCGCCACCAGCTGCAACGCCTCCGTCAGTACAAACGGGCGAGGCGCCGCAAAAAATAATAAAAACTATTGTCTTTACACAATCTCTTAAAAAAGGTTCAAGAGGAAACCATGTAACAGGCTTGCAAAAATTTCTGGCGCAAAACCAAACTCTTTATCCGGAGGGACTGATAACGGGATATTTTGGTTTGGCAACAGAGCGCGCAATAAAGCGTTTCCAAGAAAAATATAACATTGCCAAACAGGGCGAGGCTGGCTACGGAACAGTGGGTCCGAAAACCAGGGCAAAACTAAATTCGCTGGAGAATTTTTAAAACTGTTGGACTTCCGATGTCGAACAAAATGGGTAATTATTCGACCTTTTAAGGAAAAACGACATCAGTTTGCTTGATCACCTTAATCTCAATATCATCTATCCAGTATTCTGAATCGTCATGGGTTTCAAGCGTTATGCCGCCAGAAAGTACAGGACTTGTTTCATCTGTGTATTTTATCAAAAGCGCTCCATCGACCAAAACATTAAGAGTATTTCCATAGCCCCTTATTTCCATAATATGCCAGCCGCTACCTAAGTTTACATTATCGGCTCGAGCCAGGTCAGAATAGAAGTTTTCCCTGATTTGTTTAGATATATTGACATGTCCGCTACCTAAACCGATAAAATATCTGGTTGTGTTCCCTTCTTCTTGTTTGACACGATAATTAAAATGGACAAATCCTTTGATAATCTTGAATTTAGTTTTAAAAATATAATCTTTCCATTCTTTATTTTGAAGACCTGCCCAATTGTGGCCTACTCCCCTTAAAACAGTATTGGAACCTTCTTTAATCGTAGACCAGGTTCCTCCTTCTCCGCCAAAGCTCCAGTTTTGAATGCCGCTTTCAAAATCTTCAATAAAATAATGTGTCACGGTATTAACGCATTTTTGGGTCGTATAATTAAAGCTGTCGCTGGTTAACCGATTATTATCATCGCAACTCGGGCAATCAACAGAACAATTTGATCGCGTTTCAACGCCTTTGTCGCATATGCCGTTGCCGCAACAGGGAATAATAATTTCGTTGAGACATTTTTGTTTGTGGTAATCGTAAGAATCTTTTGTGCATTTATTATCATCACTACAATTAGGGCAATCTCTAGCGCAGGTAGTATAATTCTCATTTACTTCGCAAACCGTATTCCCACAGCAAACAGCAGTAAGAATCGGCGCGTTAACACATTTTTTCTCGTGATAATCGTATGATTCTTTCGTACAATTATTGTTGTCGTCACAATTGGGACAATCTATCGCGCAACTTTCGTAATTTTCCGGAGATTCGCAGGATTTATTGCCGCAACAATTTGGGACAGGCCTTGTTTCGCATTTATAGTCTGTGCTTTTAGAACAAAAATCAATCGTGCAAGAATTGCCATCATCGCAAGAAGCCGGGCATTCTTTAAAAAATATGAAATAATAGCCTGCCACGATGCCAATCAGCACCAAGATGCCAGCGGACAATAAAATCTTTAAGTTCAGGCTCATACTATTATTATACCCCGTATCAATATAATAAAAAACACCAGGCCCGCATTATAAACCAGGTATGGTGTTTCTATTTTTTTGTACGAAAAAGGAAAAGTTGACCAGGAATGCGGCGATGATGACGATAACGCCGCAATCGTCTCGGTGCCGGGAAAGAAGCCAATTTGGCGTACATCTTAAATCTAATCTCTTTTGCCTCCTCCATCCTGCCGTCTAAAGAATAAAGTTCTTTGATTTCCGTAAACCAGACATTGTTCACGGCCTTCTCAGCAGATACTGCCTTTGTCCGGCGGAGAAAATAGTCCGCCTCCTCTCCTTTGATAAAAACATCCCACCAGAAGCTCGGCCTCTGGCGTTTCGGCAATTTTTTAATCAATTCCTTTTGCCTCCCTTCCAAATATAATTTTACCAGATTTTCAAAAATTATCAAGAGATACAATTTATTTTACCAAATTTTTCGCATTATGTTTAATTATTTGACTAAATCATTATAATATTATATTGTTTCAAACGAAACAAGGAGGTGTACTTTGGAAAAAGAATATCAGTACCTGCCATGCCCAGATTGTAATATTACTTTGAGATTGACCATCTCAAAAAAAAATTATGGAAGGATCGTTGAAGTTACCTGCCCCACTTGCGGGGCAAAATGCCAGACTGTAATTGTAGACAAGAAAAAAATAGCCGAATTGGCAGAGAGGATGAGTTCGGCTGTCACAGAAGCACTTTCAGAAAGCACTGATTTTTTGTGGGCGCTCCAAGCTCTTCGCGAAGCCGGCTTCGGAATAAATCTTGCACTTATTGGAGAAATTGCGCCAATTTCCCAACAATCACCAAAACCGGTTCAGCCCAAAGTCAGAGAAGACGGAAAAATTGAGCTCGGCACTTTTTCGTCCGAAGATGAAAACTGGGCAAAGAAATTCAAAATCAAATTGGACGACTAGCGCAAATTCTTATCTCTTCTGATATTCGCTACGGCCCTACATTCGTTGCAAACGGACGTGGGGCTTTTTGTTAATTATTGGACTTCTGACTTTTTTCTCTTTTTGCGCCAGCCGACAATAAATAAAATTCCTACAAGAAATGCCACACCGGAAATTTGCAATGCCCAGGTTAACATATACCACTCAAAGGGATTTCTCATTAAGAGAACAATATATAATATGCCGGCCAGAATAAAAGCAACTCCTCCCACAATTTCGTGCTTCCATGATATCAATAAAACAATCAATAAAACCAACGACGGAATATTGTGCATAAACAAACCAACCGCTGTTCCCCAAAAACCGAGCTTCATTTCAAAAATATCCAGCGAAAAAAGCGCCAGAAACAAAATAAAAAGTATGGACAAAACCCTCGGCGTCCAATATAAAGATTTACTAATGTTTCTTTCCATTAATATAATTATAACCCATCGCCGTTCTTTTTTCATGTCAACAAAAACAGCCCCGCAATGACGGGGCTGTTTTTGCCAAAAAGCCTTAGTTAGTCGTTAAAAAGCTGGCCTGGCTTGTGGTTGCAGTATTATTTGAAGCGTCCGCTGATTCAATAATGTAGTAGTAGGTCGTTGAAGCAGTCAACGGCGAAAGTGTCAGGGAGTGCGAGGTGGAGAGCACGGTTGAGGAAGTTGTTGCCGCGGTGCTCAGGATAAGCGGTGTTACTGTTCTGAAATAGACCTTGCTTGTCGCGTTCTCGTTGGTTGTCCATAAAATCTGTGCCGAGGTTGAAGCAATGAATCCTACCGATACCCCCGAAATGGCAGGCACTGTCGTGTCAGGTGCAGCAAGCGTTGTAAATGTCATATCGCTCGATGTAGCAGTATTTAGCGAGGAGTCTTTGGAAGTCACGCGGAAGTGGTAAAGTGTTGAGCTCGCGAGACCAGAGAGCGAAACGCTGTGAGTAAGGGAAAGTGTGTTACCGAGCGCTGCCTCAGAACCGTAGGCAGTTGTTGTTCCGTAATTCACCTTGCTTGTCGCATTCTCGTTGGTTGTCCAGGAAATCACTGCACTTGAAGAGGTAATGGAACCCACTGTGATAGCCGAGAGCACCGGTGCTGTTGTGTCCGGTGTCGTGGTAGTGCCGCCTGATAATTTATTCTGAATGCCGGGCGGAAGAACTTGGCAAGAAGGGATTTCCGGTCGCTGGCCTCCTTGTTTGCGCAGCCACCCCGGAGCTATAAGGTGTCCGGGCGGAACAGCAACGCACAGATGTTTGTTGTTTCCGACACTGACCGTTGAGGTCGCATTATTAGAGTCGTTCGATTCGGTAGCAACAGGATTCTCATCCATATCATCCTCAAGTTTTTTTAAAGTCTTGGGTCCAATGTAGCCGACCTGCTCAAGCCCGTACTTTTTCTGATAGCGCTTAAGTGCGTTCTGCGTCAGTGTACCGAAGTATCCACTGATAACACCCTCAGGATAGACAGATGGATCAGCCGCAAGAACAATCTGCAGTATCTTGACGCCATTTCCTTTGGCACCAAAACGCAGGAACCCTATCATATTTCCCGTCATCAATGTTGTGCTGCTGGTTGCCGAAGTGCTTGTAACTTCGCCTCCGGAAAGCGTGGTCTGAACGGATGAAATCGTTGTTGTGCTGACTCCAAAGGCCTGAAGCAGAGATACAACTGCCTGGATCTGGCTCTGGGTAAGCGAGGCAGCTGCCGCATGGCCGGCCAACATCATTGATCCTGTCATCAGGAGAGCAACGATGGATAACGATAATATTGTTTTTTTGTGCATAAATTAATTGATAAAAGCTTATAATGACCTTTAATCGCTTTCTTCCAAGGATATTAACATATTATGCAATATCTGTCAGCCTCTTTTTATTTTTGCTGACTTTCATAAATTTCCGATACCGAAAACTCGACGGCGTCCGATACGCCGGCTTACCTTGCCTATTGCCAACTTTGGCGTAGTTTTTCATAATCTTATTTAACTAACTCTTTCTTTAATAAACCTCTCGATTGAGCGGTCGAAAGTTTTTTCTGTTTCTTTGGAAAAACAGCAGCCGGGCAGTTCATCGTTTGCCAGATGGTGACGTATACATTCACAGCAAATTCCTTTTCGGGCGCAATCCGGATAGGTGCACGGACACGTCTTTAAATTTTTCTCTTTTCGACATTCCATTTTTACTTTACAAACCCAGTAGTTTGTAAATTAGAAATGCCGGCCAGACAATTGCCTTTAGTATGCCCAGGACGCCGAGCCAGAAGGTGTCGGCCTGCTGGATGTAATAAATTGCCGCGCCGATCAGGCCTAACCCGTAGACTGCTCCTGATGTGCCTTTGTTCATATGTTTAAATTTTACCAAACTTACAGAAAAAGAAAACCAACACACAAACATTCTCATATTCTCAAGAATGTGAGAATGTTTTTATAAATCTGGATATAATTTCTCCGTAGGGCGACAGGGTATGAATTACGTTTCGGCCTTGATATTTTTTGTTTAATAAACCGGCATGTACCAAACGGCGCGTATGTTCTGAAATTGTTTTAATGTTGCCGTCTAAATTCTCTGCAATTTTTTCAAGAGTAATTCCCCTGCTCTCGCCGACTAAAATTAAAATATCAATACGGCGATGGTTTGCGACACCCTTAAGGTGCCTCTCAACTTGTTTTGATGTTTTTATTTTCTTTTCCATATTTTAATATTACAATAATATTCCTACATTCTCAAGAATGTTGGACTATTTTTATCTTAACAAGTTGCAACAAAAAGAAAAACCATCCGCCCTGGGCGGATGGTTTTTCTTTAAAACTGAAGTTTTAGGCGCGCGCCACGTTTTTGGCTGCAGGGCCTTTTTCGCCCTCCTCAACCTCAAAAGTAACGGAATCACCTATCTTCAATTCATCATATGTCACACCACTCAAATCTTTTGAGTGAAAGAAAAGATCTTTTGTCTCGCCTTCGCGGGCAATAAATCCAAATCCTCTGTCTGCAACAAGTGTCTTGATAGTTCCTGTCATGTTTCGTTGTTAAATTATAAAGACTATCTAGAAATGCGACCCCATCTCTGACGTTATTAATATTAGCATATTGAAATATTTTTGTCAAAGATAAATTGTATTGACGATAAATATATAAGGGATAAACTTTAATTAGGATGTTGCTCCCTAATGCGTGGTCGGCAGCAGCCCCTCCAGACTCCTCTGGAAGTCCCGCAATGGGACAAAGCTTACCGGCCACACTCAACAAACCCGTCCCCTAAAAAGGCGAGTTTTTCTTTTTTAAAAATTAACTTGCATGTATAAAAATTTTCCATTAAAATCATAACAGATTCCGGCATAGCTCAACGGTAGAGCGGCTCCCTGTTAAGGAGAAGGTTCCTGGTTCGAATCCAGGTGCCGGAGCCAAATTGTATGTTGCGAGTTTATTGCCTCGGCTTTTTTGTCGCATGTGGTTGATAATTTTTTCAGCCGATGGTTTTATATTCTTGCCGGCATTGCATTGGGAATTTTTTGGTATTTATTTCTGGCTTCGGTCATCGCCTTAGGTGTGCGACTTCCGATGTTGAACATAAGATGTTGAACATAATTAATGTTGAACATAATTATTTATACCTCAAGTGGTGTGGGCACATGGGGTCCGGCAATGCGCACCACTGGACGCTCAGAGATAATTGAAATAACATTAAGATAAGTTATAATTAATTTATGAGCGAAAGAGACCCGTTCACAATGCCGATGTTTGAAGAGCCCAAAGAGGGCGAGGCATTAAAGCCGATTGGCAACGGCCAATTTCAAGACGCGCTTGGAAACATTTTTAATGAAAAGGGCGAGCTGATAAAAAAAGCTCTTGATCCGGAACTCAAAAAACAAATAGGAATAATAAAAAGTTTATATCCTGACGAACCGCCAAGTTATCAATTAGAATTGGCCAGAATAGTACTCAATCGGGAACGCGCGGAAAAGAAAATAGAAGAAAAACTAGAAAAAAGAAAACCTAAACCGCATTGAGCTTGTTGTAATAGATGTAACGCTGAATATGCGATATTTAATAAGGTCGCCCTAGCCATGGGCGGCCTTTGTTTTTGGGGTTTTATCCACTTTTTAATTAAAAGATTATAGATAAGTGGTAAAATATAAGAAAGGTCATTTTTATAAACGCAATTTTAAAATAATTTATGAAAACGCTTGATTGGATAGCAATAATACTTGTTATCATTGGCGGTCTAAACTGGGGACTTGTTGGACTTCTTAACTGGGATTTGGTTGCAGCTGTTTTGGGAGACATGTCAGCTCTGTCGCGCGTGGTTTATGTTTTGGTTGGACTCTCGGCTCTCTACTTGATTTTTGCTGTGGGAAAAATGGGCAGAAAAGCAGTGGCCCCGATGGCATAAAAATAATTCCGATTAAAAAGGTCAATCCTGTTTAGGGTTGACTTTTTTATATTTATATAGTATGAATGAGTACGGAATTTGCAGTTTTAACAACTGAATAAGGAAAGGAAAGAAAGGGAGGTAAAAAGAGATGAGGATTATCAAGATTGTTTTTCTTGCTGTTTTGTCTCTACTTGTTGTTATTTCGGCTTCACTTCTAGTTTTTGGGATTATTTTGTTGGGACCGGATTTAGTAGAATCCCTGACAAATGCTCCGAGTTGGGTTCCGATTTTGTTAGGCGTAGGTTTGGCACTTGTTGTTATGAGCCCAATCCTTTTGCCTATAATTCTCCGCTGGATCGCGGATCGGGATTTTTTCCTTACGCTCGTCAACGAAGGCGAGTGGAAAGCGGTCGTGCGGGCCGGATCTTTCCGTAAGGGCCTGATGGCATATAAAGGATATACAGAGGATGAAAAAGGAAATATCGTCGAAGAACTAAAAAAAGAGAAGAAAAGAAAAAAACTTGGAGGAATCCGTTGGTTGGGCATTCCCACTGTTGATGAGATCCACCGATACAACTTCCGGTGGGTCGTAACTAGAAACATAAAAGTGAATGAGGAGAAACCAGAGGAGGGTTTTGTTTCTCAAAAAGAACTTCCGAATGGACAATGGGCTGTTTCATTCTCAAAACAACTCGACTACATTTATTTGCGAGACGCTAATTACCTGATCATCCTCCGGGATGCTGACGTTAAAGATAGCTGGATGCCGGTTACTATCTACGCGGTGGTAACCCTTAGAATACTAAATCCATACAAGGCGCTCTTCCGCGTTGACAAGTGGCTTGATGTCACACTTTTTGCCATTGAATCAGCGCTGAGATCGTGGGTTGCCTGGAATAAGTACGATGCGGTACTTCAAAAAAAGGAGGTTTTGGAACATGATAAAGATGAAGCTTTCTTGAAGTCACTCACTGGCGGAGGCATGCAACTTACAGAGTACGTTTTGGACAGATACGGCGCACAAGTGAAGAGGATTCAGTTTCTTGAAGTAGAGCTTCCAGAGGGATTCACTAAGCAGGCCACGGCGCAGGCTGCGGCCGATAGAGAGGCACTAAGAATCGCCACTCTACGTGACGCTGAATATGATCGTTTCAAAAAAATCACGCTGGCGGTCAAAGAAGAAGGATTGCAGGGTGAGATGGTTTTTGCCGGCGAAACAATCCGTGAAGCCAGCAAAGGCCAAGCCACTAAACTCTTTCTTCCCTTCGGATCCATTCAAGGTTTTATTGAAGGATTGCTCGGCAAGAAAGGTGGCAGTTGATGTTCATCAAATTACTCTTGTGGAGTTTCCTGGGAACTATTGTATTATTGGTGATTTTTCTCATTACGGCCAGTAGAAAAAAAGGGATCAAAAACGCGACCCCAACTCCTGCTCCAACAAAACCTGTGCCAGCTACGCCGGCGCCACCAAGAAGATTCAGTTTTGCTTGGCTGGGATGGCTGGTCTTTATCGCCGTAGTGGCCGGCGGAGGATACTGGGGCTGGCAGAAGTATCAAAGTTCCAAAACTCCTGTACCACTGGAACTACCTGTCACGGCAAGCCGGAAGGCAACCGCGCAGCCACGGTTGCGGCCGGCTAGGACGTCCAAACCGGAAATCACTCGCGAAATCGCTGCCAAGCCCAGCTACTGGTTATGCTGGAAGTTACAGCCAGGCCAAAATCTGGTAAGTCTCGTTTCTCAAAGATGCATGCCCTGCATCATAGACAAACGCGACGAGAAATCTCTCTTGGTAAAATTTATCGGCGTCCGCGGAAACGGAACTCTTGTGGGAAATTCTGAAGACGGAATTTCCTATAACGGAAGATGGAGAGATATTGGAGGTTGGGGCGATTTCAATCTTCAATTTTCTCCCGATTCCGAAGAAAATTCAGCCATTGGCTGGATTAAGGATAAAGAAAATTTTTCCGCAAATCTCTGGATAGAGAAAAAATAATTAGCACTTTTTTGTACAAATCAAAAGGCATCCAGCTGTAGCGGGATGCCCTTTTTTCTTTTTACTTCAAACTGTTTATAAAATTCACAACTACCTCCATCAAACCAAACACGCCAACCATTATGAACAGGCCGATAATTCCCCAAATCATATGTTTTTTGCCCTGCTCTCTTTTTTCCTGATTATCTGCTCCGGCAAGAAATTCCACCACACCGTAAAGAAAAACAACCAAACCAATGGCAATTAATAACCCAATAATGGGATTGAGAATCTGTGTATTTATTTTGGAAATTAAAGTGTCGGCTGCGGCTGAACTCATAAGATTACGGGAGTGTGGGAACGCCTGGTGCTGTACCTCCGGGCTGAACACCCAAAGTGTTGCCCAAAACAGCAACCAAACCCCAGACAGCCACCATCACAAACAAACCGATAATGCCGTACATCATCATATTGCGCGCCTCTTTTCTTTTTTCCTCATCTCCTCCGGCAGTAATATATTTGATAACTCCCCAAAGGAAAACAACAACTGCAATACCAATAAGAAGCGGAACAAGCGTATTAAGAATGTTTCTTATCACTCCTAATATAGAATTGATATCGGCCGCAAATGCCAGTGACGGCGCTAATGCTAAACCGATTGCGATAAATTTTTTCATAAATTTTATGTTTTATTTTTCGACCTTTACCCTGTTAAATAAGATTTGAGCTATCGTAGATTAATCACTTTGTGAAATCCACCTAGCAAGCCTGTTTCTTAAAAACATTTTTCCTAAATATGTCTTTAAGTACTTTTCTCTCTTCGTGGCATCTTGCTGATTTAAACATGCTTCATAATATATTAATTTTAATGGCTTCCTGTTTTTGGTTGATTCTATTAATCCTTTAATATGTTGCTCAAATCTTAATTTTAAATTTTTTGTATATCCAGTATATAATTTACCATCCTTCTCTGATTTTAGTATATATGTATAATAATATTGCATTCCAGAAATTTAAAATTATTTGACAAGGTGAATAATTTTAAAACCCTTTGATTGTTTCTGATATTGCTGTGGCAATGACATTTGCTCCCAAAAGTATGGCTGTGCCTATCATTGCCCAGTAAAAATTTGTCTTTGCTGATTTTAATTTTTCTTCGTTTCCCCTGGCTGTGACAAATTGCAAGCCAGCGTAAATTATAAATATGGCTGCAATGGGAATGCCGATTTTCATTGCCAAATTGGCAATGGTTGTAACTAATTCTGCAAAAGAACAGGAATTTAACGGATTAGTAAGCCCGCCTCCGCTGACGCAAGTGCTGGCCATTGCTGGCCTGATTAAAATCATATTCACCCCTATCCAGAAAAATATTTTTTTAATTTTATTGCCCATCTTTATTTATTATACCAAAATATTTTTATTCATCAAAAATTTTATACACAGCCACTAAGTCCTGGCCAATAAGACTTTAATAAATCGCTGTTTCCAACCCAGGTCAAAAGAGTATTTACTATGAGCCAGGCGCCGAAAACAAACAATAAGCCGTAAGCCGCCCTTCTCACTGCTGTCTGGCCCTGTTTTACTTTTTCTTCTGACCCGCCGGCAGTTATCAATTTCACTCCACCGTAAATCAAAATAATAATTGCCAATGGCGTAGCAATATCAATGGTAAGAAAATTAACAATATTTTTGACAAGCTTAAAGAGATCGCAGATGGTGCAGGCAGTAGGGTTATCTTTTGTTCCACAGGGAACAAGAGCAGCAGCGTGAACGAAGCTCAAATTTAAAAGTAAAAATGAAAAACTAAAAACGACAACTAAAAACTTAAAACAATTTTGAATTTTAGATTTTAATTTTGCATTTTTCATTTTACGTTTTTAATTTACCTCAACAACTGTTCTATCTGTCTTTTTGCATTGCTGATGGCATCGGAAAAATTTGTCCTGCCTGATGCTGTTGATTCTACCATATTTTTAAAAATGGCTGAAACTTGCGCCGGGTCCGGTTCCAGCCACGCCTTGGACATTATTGATGACTTGTAGACAACGGATAAAAACGGGCTGGTTGCTTTTTCCGCCAATATATCTCTTCTTGCTGGACCAAGATTAAATGCATTTGAAAATTGCCGCTCAAAATCAGCATTGGCCATTGCCGCGATTGCGGAGAACGACGCCTGTAAATTTTTAGAGGACTTGGAAATAACTAAGCCGTAAATTTTTCCAAATGTTGTTTTGTTTTTACTATCTTTTATCTGCGGAACTTCTGTGATGTCAAAATTAAGATGGGGATTTTTTTGTTTTATGGTATCCATTTCGCTGGCAAAACCGAAATACATTGCCAAAGAGCCGTTGGAAAACATTGTTTCAGAGGAAGGCAAGGCTTCGTTCCAGGTGTAAGAAATTTTATTGGGATTGGAAAATTCGTTAAAAAACCTTAGGGCGCTTTCTGCTGGGTCAATGAGATTATTTCCCTTTTCTCCCAAAACAACATCCATTGTATCCGGCTCTATTATTTCATTTCCGCCTTGAAGTATAAGCATAGAAAGAATATATTTTGCGTTCTTGATGTTGGAAAATTTGCCCATTGCAGTACCGGCCGTAATTATATTTCCGGCCTCGTCTTTTTGAGTGAATGTCTGAACATCTGTCATAAATTCATCCCATGTCTTCGGGGGCTGGCTGACGCCGTTGGAAGAAAAAATATCCTTGTTCCAAAAAAGGACAATCGGGTCTATGGCCAAAGGCAGTCCGATTATGCTTTTTGTCGTATTATTGGAAACATCTTTCTGATAATTAAAAAATAATTCCCCTTCATCTATAAAAGTATCTTTAAAATCTCTTTCATTGATGGATTGAAATGGTATAAGATAAACTTTTGATTTATCGCTTATTATGATATCCTGCGTCATCATCCAAATATCAGGACCGTTGCCTGAGGCCATGGCATTTAAAAGCGTATCTCTATAATCAACTAGTTTCTGCTCTTTGTAAGAAAGCTGAAAAAGGGCTTTGTTGTTTTCGTTTAGGGTTTGAACAAGTTGTGTCATCTGTTGCTGTGGAAATATCCCCCACATTGTTACTGCCGCACCTGTTATCTGTCCGCCCCCGCCCTTAAAACCGGGTATCAAACCAGCAAACATTAAAACTGCTATAAGCGCGACTATTGAAAATACGGCGATTAAAATTATCTGAAGTTTGCTCATGCTTTACGAAATATTAATCCGTAATGGTCGTCTCCGGGAACAAATTCTTTATCAATTTTGAAACCGTTTGCCATAAATATTTTTTTTATTTCCTCTTGGGAAATTCTTTTTTCCGGAGGGGGACCAGCCTTAAGAGCCAAATCTTTCTGATACGGTTCCCATTCTATTATACCAGTTTTCCCGCCGTCTTTTAAAATTCTGAAAGCCTCTTTTGCAAGCTGTTCCCTGTGTTGAGCCTGAAATAAGATATTGGAGATGATAATAAAATCAAGGGCGCCGACATTGAGACGGGAGCCATTGGGAACTTCAAGGTCAGCCCAGATTATCTGGAGATTTTTAATCTGGTCCAGCTCAGCCTGAGATTTTACCGATTGAAGCAGTTCTTTTTGCACGTCAATTGCATAGACAACGCCGTTTGGAGCAACTCTTTTTGCCGCGGCAAGAGAATAATGGCCGAGACCGCAGCCAAAATCAGCCACCATCATTCCCGGTTCAAGTCCAAAATTTTTTATAACTTCCTCAGGTCTGACAAACACACTTTTATTTTACCACAATTTAAATTTACAAGCATGTTAATGAGGCGATTGAATCCCCTGCTTTTAATTTCATTATTCTAACGCCCTGGGTCTGTCTGCCCAAAATTGGAATGCTGTTCATAGTTGTTCTTATCACCTGTCCTTTTTGAGAGATGGCTATAATTTCTTGCGACTCCGGGTCAACAACTTTGGCAATCATTAGCGGGCCGGTCTTTTCCGTAATTTTTGCTGTTTTAATTCCCGAACCGCCGCGTTTCTGCAAACGGTAACCCTTGATGCTGGTTTTTTTGCCAAATCCTTTTTTGCTCATAGTCAAGAAATGCTGCTCTTTGTCTTTGGGATTGGCCGCACCTGCGCCCACTAATTCATCTGTTTTTAATCTTATTGCCCGGACTCCGCCGGCAGATCTTCCCATTGCGCGCACATCAGATTCTTTAAACATTATTGACTGGCCACGTTTGCTGGCCAAAATTATATTCTCGCTCTTATTCACCAAAAAACTGAATTTGAGTTCATCGTCCTTGGAAAGTTTTATGGCGATGATTCCATTGCGCCTCACTTCCTTAAAACTCGAAACATCAACCTTTTTAACAACACCATTTTTTGTAACCATTGCAAGCGAACCAGGCATTTCTTTTGCCGACTTGGGAAATACTAAAACAGATGTAACTTTTTCCTCGCCGGTTGTGGAAAGAAAATTAACAATTGATTTGCCTTTGGTCGCACGTTTGCCTTCCGGCAAATCATACATTTTTATCTGATAGGCCTTTCCTTTGTCTGTAAAAAACAATAAATCATCATGCGTGTTTGCGGTGACAAAAATATTTACAAAATCCTCTTCTTTGGTATCCATGTCAATAACTCCAATGCCGCCACGCTTCTGCGCCTTATATGCCTCGGGATCTGTGCGCTTGATATATCCGCCTGAGGTTAAAGTCATTACCTGTTCTTTTTCCGGCACCAAATCATCATTTGACATCACCTTGGCAGCCCGGGCCATAATCTTTGTCTTCCTTTCATCTCCGTATTTATTTTTAATTTCAAGCAGCTCGTCTTTGATGACTTTTAAAATTTTCTTCGGGTCTGCGAGAAGCACACGCAATTCTTTTATGAGTTTTATTTTTTCTTCCAGTTCATTTTCTATTTTTTGTCTTTCAAGACCAGCCAGTGTCTGCAATTTCATTTCTAAAATGGCTGTTGCCTGTGCGTCAGAGAAATCAAACTTTTTCATCAGGTTCTTATGCGCGACTTCCTTATCTGCTGATGCCTTAATTATTTTTATGATGGCGTCAATGTGGTCAAGCGCTTTTTTGAGCCCTTCCAAAATATGCGCGCGCTCCAGGGCGCGGTTAAGCTCAAACTTGGCCCTGCGCTCCACAACAATTCTCCTGTGTTCTATAAAATTCTTAAGAATATCCTCCAGGCGCAGAACCTGGGGCTGGATGCCTCCGTCAATCAAGGCAATCATATTAAAATGATAAGTGCGCTCTAAAGCAGTGTGTTTGTATAAATTATTTAAAATTTTCTGCGGGTTTATACCTTGTTTCAAATCAATGGCAATCTGCAAACCCTCTCTGTCTGATTCGTCGCGGATATCTTTTATACCTTCTATTTTTTTTTCGTGCACCAATTCTGCCATTCCCATAATTAATTCTGATTTATTAACCTGATAAGGAATTGACGAAATTAAAATCTGAAAGTTGCCTGTTTTCTTTTCCACAATTTCCGCCTCGCCGCGCGTGACCACTCCGCCTCTGCCTGTTGCATAGGCCTGTTGGATATCATTATTATTAAAAATTAAACCACCGGTGGGAAAATCCGGTCCCTTTATAAACTGCATCAAATCTTCTGTATCTGCCTTGGGATTATCTATGAGATAGCTAGTGGCATCCACAACTTCAGTCAGATTGTGCGGAGGAATATTTGTGGCCATACCAACGGCAATACCCAAAGAACCATTTATAAGAAGATTGGGGATGCGACTGGGTAAAACCACTGGCTCTTTAAGGCGATTGTCGTAATTGGGACGGAAATCAACTGTTTCTTTTTCTATATCCCTGAGCATTTCGCCGGCGATGGAAGTCATTTTTGCCTCTGTGTAACGCATGGCAGCTGGCGAGTCGCCGTCAACAGAACCCCAATTGCCCTGACCATCAACAAGCGGATACCTCATCAAAAAATCCTGTGCCATTCTGGCCATGGTGTCGTAAACGGCAACGTCGCCATGGGGATGATATTTTCCGAGTGTATCTCCGACAATTAATGCTGACTTCCGAAATTTCGCTGAATGGTCAAGCCCTAGTTCGTGCATAGAATAAAGGATTCTGCGATGGACAGGTTTGAGTCCGTCCCGAACATCAGGCAGAGCGCGCGAAACAATCACGGACATGGCATAGTCAAGATAAGACGCGCGCATCTCCCTGCTTATCTCAGCCGGAATTATTTTTTTGTCTTTATCACTCATTTTTTATTTTCATTATTTGGTCGAACACGGTCTTAACGCTTCCAATGGAAACGTTATAGCCGTCTTTTGCAACGTCTATAAAAATTTTAAAGGGAGTGAAATCAGCTTCTGCCTCTTCTGCCGGCTTAAGAGAAATTTTAAAAGTAGAAATCCAGATAACAATAACAATAAACATTATCACTGCCACGCTTACAAATAAAACCCGCCTCCTTATTGATTCGGGCTTTTTCTGTAAATTTTCAAGTCTTCTCATTAAGGACATAAAATTACAGCATTGGTGAAAGAACGACCACGCGCGTTTTCTGGTCGCTCATTTCTTTTTTCTTAATGGTTAATTTATCCATTGGTTGGATTCCCGATTCCCCAACCTCTTTTAAAAATTTTTTAAGGGCTCCCTCTTTAAAATGCATGGGAATGGCAATTTTGGGCTCCAGTTGGGCAATAAGCTTGCCCGCTCTTTCTCCGTCATCTTCAGAAATCGGCGCGAATAAAATATCCACTTCGCCGACTTCTTCCTTCATCTCCGGTTTCAAATCTTTTTCATCAAATGCGCCTAGGTGGCAAATTTTTATATCCTCAAACTCAAGTGTGTAAACCGTGTTGGAATTATCGGAATTTAAAATTCCTTTTATATGTATGCCTCCGGATTCATATTCTCCCGGTCCGGTTATGGCCAGAATTTGCTTGCCCTCGTCTTTGGAGCCTATGCTTTCAGCGCCGTTAAAATCCTTATCATTCTTACTGATTAAAACCATGTTTGCCTGAAAACGCGGGGATTTAAAAGCAGAATCTTTTGACGGCGGGTTAAAAACAAGCACAGTCTCGCCAGACTGCACCCTAAAACACGCCGCTCCGTAATAAGTGATAACCATGAATTAATTATAGCATTATTACCACCTCTTCTTCAAGCTCCACATTAAACTTTTCCCTGACTTTTTGCTTGCAAAGGCTGATAAGCTCCAGTACGTCTTTTGACGTTGCTCCGCCCAGATTTACAATGATATTTGTATGTAATTCAGATATTTGGGCATGACCAATGGTATGGCCGGCCAATCCGCATTGTTCTATAAGTTTGCCTGCAATTACTGCCTTTTCTTTGTCGTTTTTAAATATGCATCCGACAGACGAAAGGCTAGGAATTTTTCCTTTTCTCTGTTCCAAAATATTTTTGACTTTTTCTTTTACGTCTCTGTCGCTTTTTTCAAAAGAAAATTCCGCTTCTAAAATAATTTCTTTATTATCTAAACTTTTAAACCTGCTTCCGCGGTAAATAAATTTGCATTCTTCTCTATTATAATTTTTTGTATTGCCATTTTTGTCTAAAACTAGAACATTTAAAACCGATTCGGAAATGCTTTTGAGGTAAGCTCCGCAGTTGTCCGCAATTGCTCCGCCGATTGTTCCGGGAATGCCGACAGCCCATTCCAGACCTGACAAATTATTTTGAATGCAGAAATTCAGTAGCTGGCTGAGTAAAAAACCGGAACCGGCAGTGATAATAGAATTCTGAATCTTAAAACTTGAAATTTGAATTTTTATTATTAGTCCATCAAATCCTTTATCGTTAAATAATATATTGCTTCCACATCCAATCACAAAATATGACAAATTTTTATCTTTAGCAAAATTTAAGGCCTCTATAATTTCTTCTTTATTTTTAACAGTCGTAAAATACCTCGCTGGCCCGCCGATTTTAAACGTGGAATGGTTGGCCAATATTTCGTTTTCCTTAATTTCTATGGCCATAATAATATTCTAACATATTCTTGCAAAAATTTGTTTTATCTATATACTTAAAAAACATGGATAAAGAAATGGTTATCACTCTGCCAAGGATTGAAGATTTGATAGAGGGCGAGGTTATAATACAGGAAGGTTCGATGCTTTTTGTTGATTTATCACCCTTCAGAACCGGCATAATTTACGGCCGGGAATTTAATAATGCCAAAGATATAATAAAATCACTGAAGCCGGGTGACAAAATAATTGCCAAGATTCTGGAACTGGAAAATGAGGACGGCTACGTCTCCCTTTCTTTGCGCGAGGCAAAAAAAGAAATTGTCTGGCGCGAGGCCGAAGATTTACAAAAAGAAAAAACTCATCTCACCCTCCCCATTATGGGAGCGAACAAGGGTGGTTTGATTTTGGAATGGAAGGCCATACAGGGTTTTCTCCCCGCCTCCCAGCTTAAGGCAGAACATCATCCGCGAGTGCAGGACGGCGACAAAGAAAAAGTTGAAGAGGAACTTAAAAAAATGATGGGGGAAAAAATTAAGGTTGTGATTATCGCGGTCAATCAAAAAGAAAAAAAATTAATTTTTTCGGAAAAAGACACTGATATGGAGGAAATGAAAGAAATAGTTTCCAAATACAAAATTGGAGATATTGTTGAGGGAGATATCACGGGCGTTGTTGATTTCGGGGTTTTTGTAAAAATTGCAGAGAGTTTGGAGGGGCTGGTGCATATTTCGGAATTGGACTGGTCATTGGTTGAAAATCCGTCAGATATGTTTAAGGTGGGGCAAAAAATCACGGCCCAGGTTATAAATATTGCCGACGGCAAAATATCGCTTTCCATAAAAAGCCTGAAGCCCAATCCATGGAACGAGGTCAAAGAAAAATATCATGTCTCGGATATCGTTAAGGGCGTTGTCATAAAATTCAATAGGCACGGAGCGCTGGTGAGCATTGAGGAAGGCATTGCCGGCCTGGTGCATATTTCTAAATTCAAATCAGAACAAGATATGAAAGAAAAACTGGAACTGGGCAAAACTTACCCGTTCCAAATTCTAATTTTTGAACCCAAAGACCACAGACTGATTCTAAATTACGTGGGAGAGTAACCCCCACCTGACCTCCCCTTTATCAAGGGGAGGAAAAAATAAAACTCCCTCCCTGATAAGGGAGGGTTGGGTGGGTTTTAATTATATATACTCATCGCCTTTTGAACACCTTCGTCTATTATCATCTCTATTGCCGAGGTGATTTTTTTGGAAAGTTTTTTTATAGTTTTTAATTCTATTGGTTTGAATTTGCCAATTATGTGGTTTATGACTTTTTTGGCATCCGGCTTTTTTATTTTACCGCTTGGCGTTACCGGAGAAATTCCCACCCTGATTCTTACAAATTCTTTTGTTTTGATATTTTTTATTATTGACTCCACGCCTTTGTGTCCTGCTGAATCGCGGTTAAAAACAATTTTAAACTTGCCTAACGGCAAATCTAAGTCATCATGAACAACTATAAGATTGTGCGCCTTATTTTTTGAGGTGATGATTGGCTTCAAAATCTTACCGGAATTATTCATAAAATTATCGGGAAAAATAACTTTAATATTTTTACCACCATCAAAATCAGCAAGAATAATTCTGCCCGTGTTATGCCGAGTCAATTCATATTCCTCTCCAGGATTTCCCAAACCAACAACGTAATGCATATGAAAAGATTATAAAACAAAATTTTACAAAAACCAATAATTTAATTGAATTATCTCATTTGTAATTTTAGACATATGTTTTATTTTACAAATAATTATAGAAGAGGTAAAATTAAGATTATGGAAAATAATTTGTCTTTATTAAAAAAGAAAACTGAGGATTTTCTTAATTCTGACAGTGGATATGCAACCGCCACAAAAGTAGTGCTTGTAATAATCGCTATTACCGGAATATTTTTTGTAGCCGCTACGGCACCCAACGTTTTTCAGGCATTCGAGAGTTTTAGAAGATCAAAAAAATATTCTAAAAAAGAATTGAATACGGCATTCTATACCCTCAAAAGAGGAAATTTTATAAAGGTTATTTATGAAAAAAATGACAAAATTAAAATTGAACTGACAAATAAGGGTAAAAAGAGAATCAAAGAATTTTCTATTGACTCCCTTTCTATTTCTCAACCCAAACATTGGGATAGAAAATGGCGAGCTGTAATTTTTGATATTCCCAATAGGTTTACTAGGGCGCGAAATGCCTTAAGGAATAAATTAAAAGATTTAAATTTTTTCCAGTTACAGAAAAGCGTCTGGGTTTATCCTTACGACTGCGAAGATGAAATTCTTTTTGTAGCAAATGTTTTTCAAATAGAACCGTTTGTAGAAATCCTAACCGTTGAAAAAATACTCCACGAAAACAAAATAAGAACCTTTTTCAAAATCTAGTCTGTTAGTAAATTTAGACATACGTTTATTTTTACTAATTGATATTTGCAGTTTAGCTTGACAGACCGAAGACGGATTGGTAGTTTTATCGTTGGAGGTGCGCAATGTACGACGCAAGAAATTTGGTTGTTTTATCCTATTCAGGTAATACTTGCTACACAAAATTAAAGGAATTAAATATAGATAATCTGCCAGCACACGTCGAAAGGGTTGATTTGGAAAATGGGGTATGGATGTTCAGATCCCCCCTTGAAAGAGGAACATATAAAATCGGCACTGAATCTCGTATCTGCGAATACGGCTGTCGATTCGGCGTAATCGGAATTTACGACCGCACGAATATTGCTCATTTGAAAAATATGTTTTGTGCAACGCACGAAGCCGTAAGAACACCAAGTTCTTTGTTGGATGATTAAGCTGTCGAAAGACAGCTGTTTTCTTTTGTGCTCTTGCGCAAAACGAAGCAATACTGTATTATTATTTTAAACTTGCCCCGTTAGAAATTTTAACGGGGTAAATAAATATTATGGATGAAACAGAAAAAAAAATTTCTAACGGGGTGCAAGAAAAACAAAAAAGTTCTCTTTGGGAAATTTTTAAGTTTGCCATTATTGCCACCTTGATAGTTTTGCCCATCCGCTTCTGGATCGCCCAGCCGTTTATTGTGAGCGGGCCGTCTATGGAGCCTGCTTTTAACAACGGCGATTACTTAATTATAGATGAATTGACTTATCGTTTTGAAGCGCCGAAAATCGGAGATGTGGTTGTTTTTCGCTATCCGCTTGACCAGTCAAAATTTTTTATAAAAAGAATTGAGGGTGTACCTGAAGACGTGGTTAAAATAAATGGCAAGGATGTAACTCTTCAGGACGGAGAATATTATGTTTTGGGAGATAATTCCACTCAAAGTTCTGACTCCCGCGTTTGGGGCACAGTATCCCAAAACCTTTTGGTCGGAAGAGCGCTTGTCCGGCTCTGGCCTTTTAATAAAATAGGATTATTCCCAGGTTATGCATATGCCAAATAAAACAGAAAAACAAAAAATACTTCTTCAGTCTCCCAAGGGCATGCGCGACATTTTGGCCGATGATTATGTTTACTTTCAAAATATTTATGACAGGGCGGAAGAAATTGCCTCTTATTACGGCTTCCATCCCATACAAATCCCCCATTTGGAAAGAACGGAAATTTTTACCGCAGGAGTCGGAGCGTCAACAGATATTGTGGAAAAAGAAATGTATTCACTCAAAACAAGAGGCGGCGACAAATTAAGTCTGCGTCCTGAATTTACTGCCGGAGTGATGCGCGCCTATCTCGAACACGGCATGCACATTCTGCCTCAGCCGGTTATGCTCTGGTACAAGGGCTCTGCATTCAGACATGAAAATCCGCAGAAAAACCGCTTCAGGGAATTCCAGCAGTTCGGCCTGGAAATTTTGGGTGAAGAAAAACCAATTGCAGAAACAATAATAATCCAGGTTATTTATCTCATTTTTCAGGAACTTGGGCTGGGACCTTTAATTGTACACATAAATTCTCTGGGCGACAAAGAATGCCGGCCCGCATTTAAAAAAGAACTTATCAATTATTATAAGAAAAGAATAAATAATCTGTGTGCTGACTGCAAAAGAAGATTAAAAGAAAATCCCCTGCGCCTTCTGGACTGCAAAGAAGAAAAATGCATTGCCTTTAAAAAAGACGCTCCTCAGATGACAGACCATTTATGCTACAACTGCAAGCGCCACTTTATGGAAGTTTTGGAATCGCTTGATTCTGTCAAAATTCCCTATTTCTTAAACAACCATCTTGTGCGCGGTTTGGATTATTACGACCGAACCGTTTTTGAATTTTTCGAGAATAAAGAACCACTAGAAGATGCCCTGGCAGGCGGAGGCCGTTATGATTATCTCGCAAAAATTTTAGGGAAAAAAGATGTGCCAGCTGCCGGAGTGTCCATTGGTATGGACAGAATTGTGCAATTGATGAAAGAAAAAAATATTGCACCGAGACCAAAGCGCCAGCCAAAAGTCTTTCTTATTCAGCTAGGCGCCGGAGCCAGAAATAAAAGTTTAAACGTTATAGAAATGTTCAGAAAGGCAAAACTTCCTTTATCGCAGTCCATCAGCAAAGACAGTCTGCGGGGCCAGCTCAATCTTGCATCAAAATTTAATGTCAATTATGCTTTGATCTTGGGGCAAAAAGAAAGCATGGAAAATTCGATCATTGTCCGGGATATGAATTCCGGCAGTCAGGAAACAGTGCCAATAAAAGATGTTGTCGAAATTATTAAAAAGAAATTAGCTGAACACTAAATTAATTATGCCTATGATAGAAGTAAGGCGGGGCGAAGGAGAATCAAGCGTTAATTTGATAAGAAGATTCACCAAAAGAATCAAGGACTCGGGGATTTTGCCATTGGTTCGCAAAAACCGATTTAAGACGCGCCCAAAATCAGAATTGAAAAAGAAAAAAGACGCTCTCAAACGCGCGGGAAAACGCAAAGAACGGGAGCTTTTAAGAAAATTAGGAAAAATAGAATAAAAAAAGGGCTGTTGGCGAACCAACAGCTTTGTTCAAAAAAAAGATTATTGCCCTTAAGCGGCCATTTTCCTTTCTTCAAGAATTTCGTAGATAATACTTTCGTCAGAATAAAAGGGTGGCGCCTCAAAAAACGAGTCAGGAAGTTCTGTGTCGTCCGGGTCATTCGCCATCGCAGCCGCCCTGTGATCACTGATAGCCCTCTGTTTTACAAGCAATTCCTCGGTTGGAAGCTTGGAAAGTTCCTTTTTGCGAGCACGGTATCTTCGAACCTGTTCAATGAATTCAGGAAAAGATCTCCAAAGAATATAGACTATTTCTTTAATTTCTTCAGAATGGGCCAAAAGGACCGTAATATCTTCGTCGCTCCACAAATTATGGCCTTTGAGGAGCAATAATACGAACCTTTCTTTTTCTTGTTGATTCAGCTGGCTCATCTAAATGAACCTCCTTCCGTTTTCTATACTAGCAATATCACCACAAAAAAGTCAATATTTTGACTACACCCTATTTTTTTAGTAAAATAGCAATATAAATTATTTGTGTTAAAATTATGAGGAGAAAGTGGGAGGAGATTAAGAAGAAAGTGCTTGGTAAGAATTTTGATTTGAGCGTTGCCTTTGTTGAAAGTTTTTTGATGAAAAAATTCAACAAGATGTACCGCAAAAAAAATAAGCCGGCAAATGTTCTTTCTTTTCTTTATTCAAAAAACAGCGGAGAGATTTTAATAAGTAAAAAAAACATAAAGAACGCAGATTATTTATTTCTCCATTCTCTTCTCCACTTAAGGGGTTTAGAGCACGGCAAAAAAATGAACACCAAAGAAAAACAATTAGCCGAACTATTTAAAATTAACACCAAAGTTTAGAATTTAGTATTTAGAATTTAGAATTTTAATTAAAGTGGCAAGAAATATTATAACAGGCATAGACGCGGGAAGCTCTACCATAAGAGTCATTGTGGCTGAAGAAAAAAAAGACGGCGGATTAAATATTTTAAGCGCCAGCCAAAAGCCGTCTGACGGCATAAAAAAGGGTTTTGTGTCTGACATAGAAAACGCCACCAAAAGCATCTCTCTTGCCCTGCATTCTGCAGAAAAAACATCAGGCGTTTCCATTAAAAACAGTGTTGTTGCCGTAAATGGAATCGGCCTTGGTTCCATAAAATCAAAAGGTATGGTCATGATATCGCGCGCCGACGGCGAAGTTACGGACAATGACGTTAAAAGAGTTGTAGAGCAAAGCGAGGCAAATCTGCCGAATATTTCCAATCGCAGAATCATTCATTCCATTCCCTTGTATTTTAAGATAGACAACAATCTTGTCTGGGGCAGGCCTGCTGGCATGACCGGCTCAAAACTGGAAACAGAAACTCTTTTTATAACCTGCCTCAATCAACACATCTCTAATTTGATAAAATGCGTTGAGGGAGCAGGCGTGGTTGTTGATGACATTATTGCCTCTCCTCTGGCAATGGCCAACGCCCTTCTCACAAAAAATCAGAAAGAGGTCGGCTGTGTCCTGGTAAATATCGGCTCCACAACTGTTTCTGTTATTGTTTTTGAAGAAGGACTGCCTATTTCTTTAGAGGTATTTCTTATCGGTTCCAACTACATAACAAGCGATATTGCATTGGGCTTTCAAATCCCATTGGAAGAGGCAGAAAAAATGAAGATAAATTACGGTACAGAAAATCCGCCGCCAAAAAGAAAACTAGAGGATATTATTGAGGCGCGCATGGATGACATTTTTGAATTGATAGAAAACCACCTCAAAAAAATCGGAAGACAGGAAATGCTTCCCGGTGGAATAATTTTAACCGGCGGAGGTTCAAGTCTTTTTAGTTTGGAAGATATTGCCAAGAGCAGCCTGCATTTGCCGGCGAAAATCGGAAGCTACGCAACAACAATAAATAATTCTTCAAGAAATATCACTGCCAACACCAATTCAACCAAAGAAATGATTTTCAACGACCCGGCATGGTCAACAGCTTTGGGATTATGTTTAATGTCAACAACAGAATCATCAACAGAACTTTCAAATTCTACAATTTCCGCTCGCGGCATCTTTTCAAACATGGGAAGGTGGTTTAAAAATCTGATGCCGTAATCTAGTTGACCGCTAAATGACTGGTGTGCTAGTCTTATGGTATGACTAGAATAACGCCTGAAATAGAGGCTTTTGCAAGGATTAAAGTAGTTGGCATCGGCAATTCCGGCACCAACTCTGTCAACCATATGGTCCGCTCCAAGGTCAAGGGAGTGGAATTCATTGCTGTTGACACTGACGCGCAAAAACTCCATCACTCTCTTGCTTCTAAAAAAATTCACATTGGAAAAAATTTAACCCGCGGTCTTGGCGGAGGTATGGATCCTGAAATCGGAAAGAAAGCTGCGGAAGAAACCAAAGAGGCCATTCAGGAAACCCTCAAGGGCGCTGACATGGTTTTTATCGCCTGCGGATTCGGCGGGGGCACTGCAAGCGGGGCTTCGCCTGTTGTGGCAAGAATCGCAAGGGAACAAGGAATCTTAACCATTGCCGTTATTACCCGGCCCTTTACTTTTGAAGGAGCTCAGCGTTCCAGAATTGCAGATGAATATCTTGTTAATCTGCGCGACGCTGTTGATGCTGTAATAGTCATTCCCAATGACCGTCTTCTGGGGCTGATAGACAAACAGACAACTTTTATTTCCGCCTTTCAGATGTGCGACGATGTTTTAAGACAGGCGGTGGAAGGCATTTCCGACCTCATCACAATGCCCGGCATCATCAATGTTGATTTCGCCGATGTCAAAACAGTGATGCAAAATGCCGGTTCTGCTCTAATGGGCATTGGTTCAGCCCAGGGCGAAAATAGAGCTGAGGAGGCTGCTCGTATGGCCATTAATTCTCCACTTTTGGATCTTTCCATAGAGGGAGCGCAGGGCGTTTTGTTTGCCATTTCCGGAGGAGAAGACATGACCATGCTGGAAATCCAGAACGCGGCAAACATTATAACAGAATCAATAGATTCAGACGCCAAGGTCATATTCGGAGCAATCAATGACGAAAGATTAAAGCGCGGAGAGATAAAGGTGACAGTTATTGCCTCTGGCTTTCCTGAGGCAAAAAATGTCAGGAAGCAATCGCTGTTTCAAGCCGCTGTAGGACAGGGGCAATCTAATTCCGACGCTCCCGGCGCCAAAGAAAAAATTAAAGAAAAAGACCTTATAGACGAAGAAGAAACAACGAGTGTCATTCCCGCTTTCTTGCGCAGAAAAAAATAGCGTATATAATTAATGTATTATGGAAAATAAAAATTGGGCTTTGCCCGCATCAATTATAGTTGCCGGATTAATTATTGCCGGAACCGTTTATTACACCAATACCAACACAAAAAAACCATCTGATAATCTGGCTGCAACCGGAGATGTTACTTCAGGACAAAAATTAGATGGACCTAAAGAAGTTACCTCCAGTGACCACATTCTTGGCAACCCCAATGCCGACCTGACATTTATCCTCTTTACTGATCTGGAATGCCCGTTTTGTAAAACATTCAATGCCACTGCAAACCAGATGATGGACGAATACGGAAAGGCAGGCAAGATGCGTTTTGTCCTTCGCCACTTCCCGCTTGATTCCTTGCATCAAAAATCAAGAAAAGAGGCTGAGGCAACAGAATGCGCGGCTGATCTTGGGGGTAATGACAAATTCTGGACTTATGTCAACCGTCTTTTTGAAGTGACAACTTCAAACGATACATTAGATCCAACCCAGCTTCCAAAAATAGCCGAGTATGTCGGACTTGATGTAAACAAATTTAATGATTGCCTGAGTAGCGGGAAATTCGCAGCCAAGGTGCAGACGGATTATGAAGACGCCGTTGCCTCGGGCGCTCGGGGCACGCCATATTCTGTAATATTAACCAAAAACGGAGACAAATATCCTGTGAGCGGAGCACTTCCTTACGCACAGCTTAAGGTTATTATTGACCAGATTCTAAACGGCACTTATACTACCGGCAAATAATTACTTTTTATTTTTTAAATACTCGTAGGCTGAGAGAGCTGCTTTTGCGCCCTCTGCAGCAGCTATGACGCATTGTTTGTATTTTATGTCAGTGACATCGCCGGCTGCGAAAATTCCCGGAACCGAAGTTTCATTGGTATTGTGGTCAATTATTATTTCTCCGGCTTTGTTTATTTTAACCAGCTCTTTTGCCAATCCGCTTGATGGCATCCAGCCGATGTTTACAAAAATTCCCTGAACATTCAATTCTTTTTCGTCATCTCCGTCTGAATAAATAATTTTTTCCACAAAATTTCCGCCCTTGATTTCTTTTATTTTGGCATTAGTTATAAATTCTACTTTGCCGCTTTTTTTCAACTGCTCTTGGATAATCTCGTCTCCTGTTATTTGGGACAGGACATCCATAACATAAATTTTATTGGCGTATGCCAGAAGGTCGCGGCTAGAGCATAATCCGGAATTTCCTCCGCCCACAACCGCCACGTCTTTGTTTTCAAAAAGCGGGGCGTCACAGGTGGAACAAAAACTTATGCCCTTATTTTCATATTCTTTACCGCCTGGGACATTCAAATGCCGGTATTCTTTGCCAGTCGCTATAATAACTGATTTTGCCCGAAGTCCGACTTCGAGATTTCGAAGTCGGACTTCAAACTCCTCTTCATCTTTTTTTATAGAAATTATTTCTGTACCTTCCTTTATCTCCACGCCGTATTTCTTATTTTGGTCTGTTATTTTTTGTGTCAGCTCTCTGCCGGAAATTTTTTCGAATCCCGGAAAATTTCCTATTTCTTCGGTAAGTATTGCCTGGCCTCCGAGATTTTTTGTGAGAATGATAGTAGAAAGTTTTTTTCTGGCGGAATAAATGCCGGCAGTGAGACCGGCAAACGAACCTCCAATTATTGCAACATCATAAATCATATTATTTTAATTATTTTAACAGGACATACATCTGCGGCCTGTTTATTACAATCTAAATCCTCTGCGCTAATATTCTTTATCTCCAATTCGTATTCGCCAGAGTCATTAATTTTTCCACCAATTAAATCTGCTTTCATATCTTTTTCGTTCATCTTCCAAAACTTCTGGCAAACAATGGTACAAGAACCGCAACCAATGCACTCTTCGCGTTTCTGAATAATTTTTGTTTTTTTTGACATAATTTTCCATGCGCCCACGAAGGATCGAACTTCGGGCCTTTTCGATGTCAACGAAACGCTCTACCACTGAGCTATGGGCGCAACTTACTTATTGTAATAAAATTACTTAAAATTTCAACCCTCTGGGAATTTTTTTAACAACATCAAAAACTTTTTCTTTAAAATTTTTCACAGATTTACATTTTATTGTTTTTGGGGTAAAATTTCAAGCAAATAGGCCCTATCGTCTAATGGTCAGGACGGCACGCTTTCAATGTGTAAATCCGGGTTCGATTCCCGGTAGGGTCAAAAAGTTTTTGTATGGAAGCGTGCCAGAGTGGTTGAATGGGCCGCTCTCGAAAAGCGGTATCCGCCGCTGAGGCGGATCGGTGGTTCGAATCCACCCGCTTCCGTTTTTATTTATCCACAGCCCTCTGGGACGGCGTTGAGTGCAGAGCGGGGGGCGTGGAGTCGAAAGACGTTGAAACGCTCCCCTTTTTTATTTTGGACCATTAATTTATAATTAGTTTTAATATTATGAAAAATCCCAAGGTTAAATTTGTAATAAGCGCGGATAAAGATATTGAAAATTATATTCTTTTCAAAAAGTATTCTACCGGCGGAATAAAGTTTCTAAATATGTTTTTGCCAGAAAAACTGCACGGGAAGAAAGATGAAACAATAAAAAAATATGTGCAAGACAATTTTAATTTACGCAAAGAAGAAATTGATAAAAACGTAAAAAAGATCAAAAAAGAATGGCAGAACATTGAGAAAAAATATTTTGATTTAGTAAATAAAATTTTCAAAAACCATCCCTGGTCCAAAGGAAAATATATCGGTTATGCAAGTGTTTTTGACATGTATCCTCGCAATATAAAAGAAAAAACATTTTTCTTTCCTGCTCTGCGCCAAAGTAAATTTCCTATAATGGTAACCGGCCATGAATTACTTCACTTTATTTTCTTTGATTATTTGGCAAAAAAATATAATTATAAAGGCACAAAAAAACATGGTAAAAAGGCAGAATACGTCTGGCAAATTTCCGAAGTTTTTAATTCTGTTATAGAAAATTGGAGCCCTTATTATAAAATTTTAAAATTTGACGGAGCAAAAAAGAAACCTTATACCGGAGTAAAATATTTTGAAAAAATGAGAAAGTTATGGCAAGAAAATCAAGATATTGATTTTTTGCTTGATAATTATTTTAAATATGAGCCAAAATAATATAATTAAAATTTTAAAATCCGGCGGAATTGGGGTGATGGCAACGGACACGATTTATGGAATTCTTGGCTCTGCCCTATTGTCGAATACTGTTGAAAGAATTTATAAACTGCGCCAACGGGATTTAAAAAAACCCATGATTGTTTTAATTGGTTTGCTGAATGATTTAAAAATTTTTGATATAAAATTAACGCCAAGGTTAAAAAATTTTTTAAGTAATATTTGGTTTAACACCAAAGTTCCGACAAGCGTTATTATATCTTGTCCGTCTAAAAAATTTTCTTATCTGCATCGCGGAACAAAAACTATTGCATTTAGAATACCAGCAAAAAAAGATTTGTTAAATTTGCTTCGCAAAACCGGTCCGCTTGTTGCACCCAGCGCCAATATTTCCGGCAAAAAGCCGGCGAAAAATATCAAAGAAGCAAAAAAATATTTCGGCAATAAGATTGATTTTTATGTCGATGGTGGTACTATTAAAAATTCTCCGTCTATTTTAATAGAAATAAAAAGAATATGATTATTTTAGCCATTGAAACTTCTTGCGATGAAACAGCCATCGCCGTGCTTAAAGTTAAGAACGGCAAGTTTTCTATTTTATCTAATATTGTTGCTTCGCAAGTTAAAATCCATGCAAAATGGGGTGGAGTTGTGCCGAATTTAGCCAAACGAGAACACGAACGAAACCTGCCCATTGTTCTTAATAAAGCATTAAAGAAGGCAGGTTTCTTAAATCTTAAATCTCAAATATCAAATCTCAAAAATATTGATTTGATTGCCGTGACACAAGGCCCGGGTCTGGAACCAGCTCTTTGGACCGGCATAAATTTTTCTCAAGAATTGGCGAAAAAATGGAACAAACCATTAATCGGCATAAATCACATGGAAGGACATATCTTTTCTGTGTTTCTAAAACAAAATTTAAAATTAAAAATTAAAAATTTAAAATTTCCAGCAATCACATTGCTGGTTAGTGGTGGTCATACGGAATTAGTTTTAATTAAAGATTGGCTTAAATATAAAATTATTGGTGCAACTCGCGATGACGCTGTTGGCGAGGCATTTGATAAGGCGGCAAAAATGCTGGGGCTTCCCTATCCTGGCGGCCCGGAAATTGCAAAACTGGCAAAAAGTAGTCAGTCGTCAGTAGTCAGTAGTCAGATACATCTCCCAAGACCGATGATTAACAGCAAAGATTATGATTTCAGTTTTTCTGGATTAAAAACCGCACTTTTGTATCTACTAAGGGACATAAGGGCGGAAAAATTTGATTCCCGTATCATTTCCCTTGCTGCCCGTGATAAAGGGAATAAATTTTCCCGCCCTTTAATTGCTAAAATTTGCCACGAATTCCAGCAAGCCACAATTGACGTACTAATTAAAAAAACAATTAGGGCGGCGAAAGAATATAAAGTAAAAACAATAATTCTTGGTGGTGGTGTTGCGGCAAATACGGAATTAAGAAAACAATTAGCAGAAAAAATCAAAAAAGAATTACCAATTACGAATTACTTATTACCAATTACCAGATTTACCGGCGACAATGCCGCAATGATAGCAATGGCCGCGGCAATCCGTTCTCAAAAAAGCAATACACAAAAAAATTGGAAAAATATGGCTGCAAATGGTAATCTAGAATTATGATTCCCGATAAACTTTTAAAACCATACGATCCAAAATTAACTGAAGAAAAAATTTATGAGAAATGGGAGAAGTCCGGGTTTTTTGCGCCCGAGGCGCATCAGCCTAGGGCTGACAATCCAAATTCTAAGAAAAACTTTTGTATTATTATGCCCCCGACCAATGCCAACGGTTCTCTGCACGCAGGACACGCGCTTGTTTTAACTATTGAAGATATTATGACCCGTTATAAAAGAATGCGGGGCTTTAAAACTCTGTGGCTTCCAGGTCTTGACCATGCAGGTTTTGAAACCCAGGTTGTCTACGAAAAACAACTAGAAAAAGAAGGCCGTTCGCGATTTGAAATTGAACCAAAAAGGCTTTATCAGGAAATCCTTGAATTTACTCTAAATAATTCAAAAAAAATAGAGTCACAAATTCGGACCATGGGCGCGTCTTGTGATTGGTCGCGCGAAAAATTCACTCTTGACCCAAATATAATAAAAACCGTCTATAACACGTTCAAAAAACTATCTGATGACAACTTACTTTACCGTGGTAAAAGAATAATAAGTTGGTGTCCAAAACATCAAACATCTTTTGCCGATATTGAAATAAAAGACGAAGAAAAAACAGAACCGTATTACTACTTAAAATATGGTCCATTTATAATTTCAACGTCGCGCCCAGAGACAAAATTCGGAGATAAATATGTCGTAATGCATCCGAAAGATAAACGATATACGCAATACAAAGACGGCCAAAAAATTGAGCTTGAGTGGATTAACGGGCCGATTACCGCGACTATCGTCAAAGATGAAGCGATTGACATGGATTTCGGCACCGGCGTTATGACAATCACCCCTTGGCACGACCCGGTTGACTTTGAAATCGCCGCGCGGCACAACCTCGATAAAGAGCAAATTATTGACGAGAGCGGAAAGCTTTTGCCGATTGCCGGTGAATTCGCCGGAATGCACATCAAAAAAGCCCGCCCATTTATTATTGAAAAACTTAAAGGCAAGGGCCTGGTTGTCAAAATTAATGAAAACTACAAACACGTTGTTCACACCTGCTACAAGTGCGGCACGACGATAGAACCGCAAATTCAAAACCAATGGTTTGTCAAAATGAAACCGCTTGCGGAAGGGGCTCTCCAGAAAGTAAATACCGATAAAATTATTTATATTCCCGAACATTACAAAAAAATCACCTCCCATTGGTTTCTAAATATTATTGATTGGAATATTTCCCGCCAAATTGTCTGGGGTATTCCCATTCCCGCGAAAATTTGCGACAAGTGTGAAAAAGGATTCGTTGATCTTGAAGACAAAATAACAAAATGTGACAAGTGCGGTGGCGAAGTAAGAAAAGACAACGATACTTTTGATACCTGGTTTTCCTCGGGTCAGTGGCCATTCGCGACTCTCGGCTATCCGGGTGGAAAAGATTTTAAAGAATTTTATCCAACAAGCGTGCTTGAAACCGGCGGCGATATTTTTCATTGGGTGGCAAGAATGCTCATGCTCGGACTTTATGTCACAGGAAAATTACCGTTTAATACGGTTTATATGCACGGCCTGATTTTGGATGCCAAGGGTCAAAAAATGAGTAAAAGTAAAGGCAACGTCATTACCCCACTTGATATGACTAAAAAATTCGGTACTGACGCCCTAAGAATCGGCTTGGTTGTCGGCAACACACCAGACACATCGCTGGCCTTGAGTGAAGACAGAATAAAAGGCTATAAAAATTTTGCCAATAAAATTTGGAACGCAGCAAGATTTGTACTGAGTAAAAAAGACTTGTCCGCCGAAGCGCGAAGCGCGAAGGCGGATAAAAAATATTTGGCTGAATTTAAAAAAATATGCGTGGCAATCACCAAAGATATGGATAATTTTAAATTTTACATGGCGGCGGAAAAAATTTATCACTATTTTTGGCACACTTTCTGCGATAAAATAATAGAAGAGAATAAAAAGGAAGAAATTTCGCAAACAGCAATGTATGAAATTTTTTCAAAATGCATTGCACTTCTCCATCCTTTTATGCCCTTTATTACAGAAGAAATCTGGAGCATGATGAACAAAAATAATTTATTAATTATAGAAAAATGGCCGGAGTAAATATGAACAATATTTTATTCGCAATTGCCGGAGGACTTATTCCCGCTATTTTGTGGCTTTGGTTCTGGTTAAGGGAGGACCCGCACCCTGAACCCAAAAAAATTCTTCTTCTGACTTTTTTATACGGCATGATGGCTGTTGCTTTTGCTCTTGTTTTGGAATACGCAGTCAAACTTTATTTTGCCGGTGCAATTATGTACTTCTTCTGGGCCATAATAGAAGAATTCACAAAATATTACGCAGCCAATAGGGCTGCCTTAAGAAGGCCGTCTTATGACGAGCCCGTAGATGCCCTGGTTTATTTGATAACAGCAGCGCTCGGATTTGCCTGTCTGGAAAACATTCTTTTTATGTTTAAAGATTTTTCTGCTGGAGGTATGCTCTCCGGGTTAATTACGGGCAATCTGCGCTTTATTGGAGCCACGCTGCTCCATACTGCCTCTTCAGCGGTTGTGGGTGCAAGCTTAGCCTTTTCGTTTTTTCACCGCGAAAACCGCAAAATTAACCTGGCCGGCGGATTATTGCTGGCAAGTTTTTTGCACTTTCTTTTTAATTACTTTATAATTAATAACGGCGGAGAAAATGTTTTAAAAATTTTCATCCCGCTTTGGTTTTTTATTATTATTATCTTCTTTATTTTTGAAAAAATTAAAAGAATTAAAAAATAAAATTATAAAAATTTATGAACAAGAAATCCTTTTTTGAGAAATTAACAGGTAGCCAGAGAGAAGATGAGGAAGATGTTTTTTCTCTTGAGCCGGTAGATAATAAGAATCTTATGAAAGAAATTGAAGAGGAAAACGAGGAAGCTGAGCTGACAATGGATGTTTATCAGACGCCAACGGAAATTATAATCCAATCGTTTGTAGCCGGCCTCAAACCGGAAGATTTGGATGTCACCATCACCCACGACATGGTAACCATTAAGGGAAAGCGCGAAGACAGGCGCCGGGTGGAAAGGGAAAATTATTTTTACCAGGAGCTTTACTGGGGAACGTTTTCGCGCTCAATTCTGCTTCCTCAGGAAGTTGATCCGGATGAAGCCGATGCCTCCATAAAAGACGGCATGCTCAGCATAAAACTTCCAAAATTAGACAAAGAAAGAATTCAAAAACTCAAAATCAAAGGAGACTAAATATTTTCTTTTTAATTTGCCGAAGGTGAGAATCGAACTCACGGCCCTTTCTTTTTCAGAGAAATGCTCTACCACTGAGCTACTTCGGCATTATTTTCTGCAAATCCTGCACTTGGCTGTACATTGTTTTGATCTGGTTTATATACGGTTCAAGATAGTAAAACGCGCCGATTGCCAAACCTATAATAATCAACCACTTAAAAACAAAAAATAAACTACCCATTCTTCTGCTCTTATTTAACTTTTTCAAAATCTTTAAACTTTCTTCCGAAACTTCAAGATTCTGTTTAAGTAATTGTTTTAATTCTTCGTTTGGCATAAATAAATATTAGCACATCTTTGGACCTACGGGGAATCGAACCCCGACCTTCTCCATGCCATGGAGATGTTCTGCCACTATACTATAGGCCCTATGCCCTCGACAGGAATTGAACCCGTATCTCTCCCTTAGGACGGGATTGCTCTATCCGTTGAGCTACAAGGGCTCACCAATTTATATCTCCAGCAATTCTCCCAGCCTTTTTTTGTCAAAGCCAACAATTATTTCTTCATCAACCATTATCACTGGCACTCCCATCTGACCGGTTTTTTCCATCATCTCTTTCCTTTTTTCTGCATCCATATAAACATCGTATTCTTCAAAAGATATTTTGTTTTGGCTGAACCAATCTTTAGCCATTCTGCAGTAAACGCATGTAGGCGTAGAATAAATTTTAACTTTTTTCATAACGGATATTATGCTATCATATTTTTATGTGTTTAGCAACGCCGATGAAAATATTAAAGATTAAAGGCAAAACAGCTGTGGTTGGTTCGTATAACCACAGCCATACAGTTGATTTAAGTTTGATAAAATATCCGAAAGTCGGCGATTACATTCTTGCGCACGGCGATATGGCTATTAACAAAATTCCATTGACAGAGGCAAAAAAAATCTTAAAATTGGTAAATGGAAAACATACCCAGCACATTTAATTCAAGAGAGGAACATGAGGAGATGAACCGAGAGGGATTGCAGTTGGCATGCCGGTATTCTTTTAACTGCCAGCACGCCAAGCATTTTGGCATGGCTGAAAGATTAAGGGAATTTTCTTTGGGGAATTTAAAAGAAGATTCGGCCAGAAATATCCTTGAGAGATTTGACAGCTATAGGTTTTACAAAACCATAGCTGAAATAAACGGTGTCGAGGACCCGTTTGACCAGCGAGTTATCTCTTATTACTGGCGGGGAAGGCCGAAATTGGACGGCGAGCTGTGGCACAATTTTACCACGCTCATGCCGATCAGTAATCTTCCCTCCGAACATATTGACGTTAACCTTGTGGATGACTGCTTTGTACACCAGGCGGTTGTCAACGGAATATTTCCTGACAGAGTTGTTGTAAAATATTTTCCCGTTGAAATTCGCGACAAGAAATTAGTTCTTGCTGAAAGACCAAACCAGAAAGAAGTAAAAAATATTTTTTTCGCCAAACTTAAGGCCGGCGATCCAGTAACAATTCATTTTTCTCACATAATAGAAAAACTCGATATTGTTGACGCCAGGGCCGTTACGGTTCTGACGCATCGTTCTCTTGATAAGTTTAACAAGCTTCGCGCCAGGAATAAAGTTTAACTTTATAGCACTGGCGTTTTTTGTTTTTAAAATTAATGCACTGAGCAGGTTATGCACGGGTCGTAGCTGCGGACGAGCATGTTCAATAATCTTTCTCTCTCTTTATTATCCAATTTTTTCGTCTGATTTAATAATTCTTGTGCTGATTTTTCTATAGAAGTTAAATTTTGCACTGTTGGAGTAACAATATTTGCGTAAGTGACAATCCCCTCTTGATTGACATGAATTTCATGGTAAAGCCCGCCCCTGGGCGCCTCAACTGCGCCGATACCTGCACCGTCGCTAATTGACGCTGGAATTATTTTATTATCCATTTCTATGCTTAATAATTTTTTTATAATTTTCTCGGCCTTTTTATAAAACATTTCTATTTCAATTGCCTGAGCGAGATTGTTGTGAAAGGGATTGGAAAAGTCCAATTTGGAAGCGATGCTTCCACTTGGAAGCGACGCTTCCAAGTGAGCTAATCTCGCCAACGCCCCTACCATTATCTCTCTGCCCTGAAGTTTGCCGAACTTAGCCGTGGAATAATCTCGTAATTCTTCCTCAATATTTTGTTTGTAATCTTTTATCAAAAATTTACCGCCTTTATTAGAAACAACTTCGTCTCCGCTGATTGCCACCAGTTCCAAATCAACTTTTAACTTCGGATATTTTAATTTAGAAAAATATTTCGGCACCCATTCCGCATCTTTTTCGCCTTTTTCCAGTTTTTTAAGCAGATTTTCAAGCTGTTTTTTTGAAGGGATTTTATGAAATCCGCCGATGGTTGTTGTTGTGGGATGAACATTTCTGCCGGCAACAACACTTGCAATCTCATCGCTTATTTCTTTTATAAACAATGCCTTTTTAAATGCGTTAGGTTCTTTTTTTGCTAATTCTGTGCCTCTGTCAATCCTGATATAATCCGGCAAGGCAAGAAAAAACAAATGCAGGACATGACTTTGCATCATTTGAACTGTTTGCATTAAATCTCTTAAAAATTGTGAAGTTTCTGTTATTTTAATGCCAAGCGCGTCTTCTATTGCAGAAAGCGAAGCAAGATTGTGCGCAATCGGGCAAACTCCGCAGATGCGCGGAGTTATCCATGAAGCATTTTCTGCCGGCCTATTAACTAAAATTCCTTCAAAAAGCCGTTCGCCTTCGTCAATATGAAGTTTAACTTTGCCTGCGCTCCAATCAATTTTTAAACTTCCGTGTCCCTCAATTTTTGCGATAAATTCGTTAGTGATCATTTTTTATTTCTTTTGTTCTATTATGAAACATACTGAGATAATTTTCTACAACCTTAATATTAGTTAGTTTTTCTAAAATTTTTATAAGCGCTGGAATATTTGCCTCGCTTCGCAAACCAAAACATCCGTAACACGGCGAGCCGCCCGTGATACAAACTGCATTGCATCCGCCTTGCGTTATGGGACCAAGACACGGCTTGTTATTTATTATTCTGCACTCGTTGCCAGCCAGCTTGCACTCAAAACATACGGAATAGCCCCTGTAATGTGGTTTTTTACCGCTTAAAAGTTCCTCCACGACACGCACCACCTCATTTTCATCAACCGGACATCCGTGAATAGTAAAATCAATTGGTACGTAAGCAGAGAGCGGTAAGGCGTCTATGCCCTGGGGCGTGTATTGCGAAGTGTAAATTTTATCGTACCAAAATTTTCTGTCTTTTTGCGGAATGATTGCGGGAATGCCGCCCAGTCCAGCGCAGGCGCCAAGAGCAATTAAAACTTTTGAATTTTGCCTTAATTCTTTTAATAATTTAACTTCGCTTTCTGTAATAGGCGTTCCCTCTATAATTGTAATGTCATAGGGCCCGGCATTAAATTTTTCCTGACCAAAACGCCAGTTAACAATATTTAATTTATCTTCAATCAAAAGTAATTTCTCGCGCAGAGAAATAAGCTTCACTTCGCATCCCTCGCAGTCTGTAAAATCATAAATTGCAACTTTGGGTTTCATAAAATAATTATAACATTTGGTAGCCGTATTAAACAGAAAGGGGTCTTTGTTATCAAAGAACCCCTTAGGGAGCATGACGGATGGTGTCAACAATTTTTTGAATTTCTTCAACAATTGATTCTATCCGTCCAACCCTCACCTGAAATCTCAAGTGAGAGAATCTTTTGAAATGCTCATGGGCTTCATTTCGCCAGTCAATCATCTCGCTGTCAGGCAATTCATTTCTTCCTTCTTTTAGAAGAGAAAAAATGGTGTTCTGTCGTCCTTGCCAGAAGACAAGAATGTGGCTATTGAAACAAGTCAGAGTGGCTACATCTTTTTTCCTCCTGACGACCCTTGAGATTTCATTGAGAAAACGAACCTTGTCCGTGTCCATGCTCCCGAAATACTCAGCCGTGAGCCCGGCTACCTTAAGAGCAAATTGTTGGAGATCGCTGATAGTCATATTCCTCACCTCCTTTCAGCAAAATCCTCTAGTTCCAAGATAATAAATACTAGGGGAAAAGCAAGCCCAGTGGTTTAATCCCAGTTTTTGTCTATTTCGTCATAATAAAACACTGGACCGTCGAGACAGGTGTATTTGCTTCCTGTTGTGCAATGCTGGCACTTGCCTATTCCGCACTGCATCCTGCGTTCAATGCTTACAAAAATTCTCCTGTCGGAAATGCCGAGCGGCCTTATAACTTTTTCTATGGCATCTGTCATTGGCCCGGGTCCGCACATTAGGCAAACGGCATTTTGCTCGTCAACGTTTATATCTTTTATTAAGTCAGTTACAAATCCGCCGGCGAGCATCATAACTTTTACTCGCGCCTCGCCCCATTTTTCAAATCTGTCTTTTAGTAAAATTTCTTCTTCTGTTTTTGAACCGTAAAGCAGATAAACATTTTTAAATTTTTCGCGGTTTTTGATAATGTATTCTGTAAGCGACGCGATTGGCGGAATACCGGAACCACCGCTGACCATGACAATATCTTTATTTTCTATAAAATCCAAAGGAAATCCATTGCCAAACGGACCCCGGATTTCAATTTCATCGCCGTTTTTTAGGGTATGCAAAAAATTAGTGACAGTTCCAACGGCTCGTATCGCAAATTCCAAATAATCTTTTTCGTACGGCGATGAAAGCGCGCCGAACGGCGCCTCGCCATAACCGATTCTGCCAAGCAGAAAGAATTGCCCAGGCTTAAAAACAAAATTACCCGCCAACCGAAATAACTTCACGGTTGGCGAAAGTTCCTCAACTTTTTTTATTTTAATTTTTTGCGGCTGATAAATATTTTCCATAATCTTCTAAAATAATTTTTAACACTTCATAAATATCTATGCCAGCCGGACACTGGCTTTTGCATCTTCCACAGCCGACGCATTGGGATTTACCATATTCTTTATAGGCGCGCACGAATTTGTGGTAAAACCAGTTATAATATCTTTCTTTGATGCTCGGCCTAAAATCATGTCCTCCGGCGATTTTTGAAAAATTCGGCAAGGTGCAAGCGTCCCATTTTTTGCATCTTTTACATACACCATCAAACCCGACACTATCCTCCATTGAAAAGCAGTAACAAAGTGGGCAGACATAAGTGCAAATGCCACAGCCCAAACATCGTATTGCCAAATCGTCCCAGATTTTATGGTCGTGAGACCATTCAACTGCATTTGCCAAAAGCTCGGAATCAAGCAGAAGCTGGCGCATGGACTTCGTCCAGTCAGCCCACTTGGAAGCGACGCTTCCAAGTGGAAGCAACGCTTCCATTGTTTCCTCCAAAAATTCTTTATAATCTTCAACAAACTTTTTTGCGTTTTTGTCGTCTGAACCAACAATAATCGCCTGTTCCCTTCTTTGCCAGTAAAGAGAATCTCGCACTGGCCTTGTCATTATTTCATCCAGCTGAATTATTGCTTCTAAATCACAATCACTTAGGCCAATAATGACAAATTTTTTAGGTGGTTTGGATTCAATATCTTCTATTGGGGGTAGGAGATATTTTTTAAAGGAATCTCCGCCAGAGGCGGGTCCGCCTTGGGCGGAAAAAACCTCAAACTTGCCCTTAGTTTTTTCCAAAAATTCCTCTTTTTTGTCTTTTTTAATAATTAACACATGCGGATACGGGGAATCGAACCCCGATCTCAACCTTGGGAAGGTCGCGTTCTGCCACTAAACCATATCCGCGGTTAAAATTTGCTTTTTATCCAGTCAATAATGCTGTTAAAAAATCCATTGCTGTTATTATTATTTATATTAGCATTTTGGCTGTTTTTTTCCACGATTATCAAAAGACTCTCTCCGGGTTTTACCACGTTAAGATTGCCGCGTATTTCTTCTTCTTCGCCGGCCGGGCTGTTAAGCCGGCCCAGTTCATTCTCTATATTATTTTTTCTTTCCTGCGCTGCCTGCAATTCTTTCTGGATTTCATCGCTTTTAAGCGAGGCACTGCGGCTTTTTAAATAAACCCCGGCTGTGGAATAGACGACAAAAACAAAAACAAGAAACAAGAAAACAAAAAATTTTTTAGAATAAATAAATTTTCCCCTGTTTTTCTTCTCTTGAAACCCGCTCATAAATTTATTATAGTATATCAGTGAACAAACAAAAAAGAAAATTTCAAATAATCTGGACAATTATATCAGTACTTGCTGTTTTAAGCATGGTGGCCTTTCTGCTCATACCCCTTTTTTAATTAATTCTGCATCATCTTTATAAAAACATCTGAGGGAATATTAACCTTTCCAAATTCTTTCATTCTCTTTTTTCCGCGCTTCTGCTTCTGCCAAAGTTTCATCTTGCGCGTTCTGTCTCCGCCGTAAAGATAGCCGGTGACATCTTTTTTAAGAGCGGAAATGGAGCGCGAGGCAATAATTCTGCCCAGAGCCTTGGCCTGAATTTTTATTGTAAAAAGCTGACGGGGAATAATTTCCGCCAGTTTTTCAACGATTCTTCTGGATTCATATTCCACTCTTTCTCTACTTATTATACGGGAAAAAACCGGCATGATTTCGTCTGCCACCCAAATATCCAAACGGACTATTTTGCCCGGGGGCGTTTCTTGAAAACCCAAAATTTTATACCCCAGAGAACCATATCCGGAAGTGGCGCTTTTGAGCTCATCAAAAAAATTACGCATTAATTCTCTTAACGGCATCTTGGCTTTTATAAGAGTGTGATTTTCTCCGAATTTTTCCGTGTCCCCAACTTCAGCCTCGTGGTCGTAAAGCACAGGGAAAATCAATCCCATTTTTTCCGACGGAACCATGATCTGCAATTCTGCCCATTGCTCTGAAATTTTTTTTATGAGATGTTCCTCGGGAAAAGAAATCGGCGAATAAATTTCTTTTGGGGAACTATCTTTAAGTTCAAGCATATAAGTGACTGTCGGTGACGCTGTTATTAATTTAAGATTAAATTCGCGGCGCAAACGTTCTGTGATAATTTCCAAATGCAGCATGCCTAAAAAACCGCATTTAAATCCACGACCCAATGCGCCATTATTCTCCTCCTCAAAACTTAATGAACTATCAGAGAGCCGTAATCTCTCCAGAGCTTGTTTAAACGCATCAAAATCATCCTGAGATTCAGGATATATGCTTGCCCAGACAACAGGCTTGGGTTGAAGATAACCAGAAAGAGGCGCCAGTGTATTTTTTTGTGATATGACAGTATCTCCGACAACAGCCACATTTGGCTTTTTAATATTTGTAACAATATAGCCGATTTCACCCGCACTTAATTTCAAAACCGGATTCCGGTTGGGCAGAAAAATTCCGGTTTCGGCAACAACAAATTTTTCTTTTGTCTGCGAAAGCAGAAGTTCATCTCCTTTTTTTATTTCTCCGTCTATCATTCTGATATAAGCAATAATTCCCTGATGGCTGGAATATTCAAAATCAAAAACAAGGGCACGAGGGCTAGATTCGTTTTCAAATTTTGGCGCTGGCACTCTTTTTATTATTTTTTGAAGCAAATCTTCCACTCCCTGACCGCTTTTGGCTGACACTTCCAAAATATCTGTTTCGCCCAGTAATTTTTTTATTTCTTCTTTTGTTTCTTCTATCATTGCTGATGCCAAATCTATTTTATTAATTACTGGAATAATAGTCAGACCCAAAGATTTTGCCGTTTCCACGTTGGCGATTGTCTGGGCCTGCACGCCCTGAGTGGCGTCAACAAGAAGCACAGCGCCTTCAACCGCCTTTAACGCCCGCGAAACCTCATATGAAAAATCAATATGCCCAGGAGTGTCAATCAAATTTAGAATATACACAGATTCTTGCTGATTATTACGCTGATTGTCGCGGATATTATCATAAATTATACGTTCTATTTGTAATTCTCTTCCGCCAAAATTTACCAATAATGCCAATCTGTAATTTGAACCTTTTAGATAATGCCAAATCTGTTTTTTTTCTAACTTACCAATAAAGGGTAGCGCTTTTAATTCGATAATAATTTTATCTTCAATAACAAAATCTGGTCTGTAAATTCCAACCTGTTCATTGTCATATAAAACTTCCATTGTTTTTTCTTTGTCAAATTTTAAGTTCTTGTTAATTAACTCTTTTTCCAGGGCATTACTATAGATATTCTTTTTGTGTCCCGGGCCAAGTTTATTATAGACATTAAAAAACATGCCCCTTAATTTATAGGTCAAATCTTCATATAGTAATCCGCGTTTATCTGCGTCTTTATCCGCGTCTATCCGCGTGCTATAAAGCATTCTGACGGGTTGCATCTTAATAGTTATTCCACGTTCTCTTTCCAGCTCCATCTGGTCCAAAAACTGCTCTTTCATTTTTCTTTTTTCGACAGTTTTAGTGATTTCCAAAAACCTATCCGCCAACGTGGACTTACCGTGGTCAATATGTGCAATAATGGAAAAATTCCGAATATTCTTAACTTCCATTATTATAAATACTAATTTATTTTAACACTTTCAGCAAATTTTAAATTTTATACTCTTATCAGCTATAGCAAATAAGAGTCGGTTTTTTAAAAAATTTACCAAACAAAAAGCCCTCCTCTTTTCAGATTCGGGCGACGAACGAACAACAACTAAGATTTCAGATTAAGACCAACTTGCTCCAAACATCCTTTCACTTCATTAAGTGATTTGTGGCCGAAATGTTTTATGTTCAAAAGTTGACCCTCTGTTTTTTTAACAACATCGCCGATCGTTCTAATGTTGTTATCTTTGAAACGATTGTATGTCCTAACAGTTACTTCCATCTTGTTCTCCCATGGAGTTGCAAGAAGTGTTTTCAGGTCTTTTTGTGAACCATTCCAGTTGGGAAACCGTGACATGTCAATTTCTTGCTCTTCTTGAAGTTCTTCGGGAAGTCGCGGAAGTTCAGCAATCGCTTGTTCAACTGGTCCCGGTGATTCCGGACCAGCCAAAACAAATTTACCCTCGATGGTCCCGCTAACCAAACTAAAATACTTCTCTTGTAATGCCTTAAGTTCAGATGCAAAAAAACTCAAAGAGCTAGCCAATTTAGATGTTTCTGTCTCTTCACAGAAAGTAGCCATTATTTTGGACGTTTCTGTTTGTTTTTCCTCACAGAAAGAAAGGGTTAGTCCTACCCCACTCTTTTCCAATCTCAAGCTTCCGCTCAAAGAGCGTTTTGTTATTGACTTAAGACCTTCGTTATCAAGAAGTTGTAGGTGTTTTACTACCTGTCCTAACTCATCGATAAGACAACGCCCAAGTTCTTCTGTAGAGACAACAAAATTGAACTCAACAAACCTCTTGGTTTTAAAGGACATATTGTCCACCTCCGTTTGGTATATTAAATCAAAACAAATTTTCTGTCAACCCTATGGCAGTTCTTCCGGTTCTGGTGCAATGGCCGGAGTTTTCCAGAATTTTTGTTTGAGAGAGGAAATAATTTCTTCCAGTTCTTTATTTTTTGCAGAACGCAGAACGCCAAACCAGAATCCCAGGCCGAATAACGCTGACACAAATCCCTGCAGAAAAATTCCTATAAATGTCTGAATATTAAAAAGTTTGTCCAAAAAATTAAGCGAGGCATAGGTCACCATTCCCATGACCAGCGAGGCAACAACAATCTCAAAAAAAGTTTTCCGGACGTAATGCCAGACCGGCTCGACTTCTTTGGCAAACATTTTTATGAGTATGCAGGCGTTGATTATGGTGCCCAAGGAAAAAAATATTGGTAGAAGAAGCATTTCTGTACCAGGTACATCTTTCACTCTTAAAATATTTTCAATATATGGTTTAACAAAATTTACAATACCGGGAACATTGGCTGCCAAAAGAGAACCGCCGATTATAAATACTGACGAAATAACATTTATAATCAGGGGCTTTAACGTTTTTCCTGCGGCGTAAAAGGCTCTCACAAAAAGCACCACCAGCGACTGGGCCAAAAGAGAAACAGTAAAAATTGCCAGGCCGGCAGCGGTGAGACGCGTATCCTGCCAATCAAAATTGCCATACCCAAAAATTACTCTGACGATCTGGGCACGCAAAACTATTAAAATAATTGTCACGGGGATAGACCAAAAGATTATCTGGCGCATGGCCGTGACAGCGTGTTCTATAAATTCTTTTTTTTTGTTTGATACAAAAAGTTTTGCAAGTGTGGGAAAGGCCGCCACGCTGTAGCTTATGCCGATTATGGCCATGGGCACGCTCTGCAGATTATAGGAAATATTAAAAACAGCGATACTTCCCGCGGCAAAAAGAGAGGCAGAGGCTGTTATAAAAATTAAAACCAGCTGATTGATGCCCAAGCCGAGCGTGCGTGGAATAGAAAGTTTGATAGTCTTCCACGCCTCTTTAAAATCCAGTTTAAATTTAATTTTGGGAACAAAACCGGAACTGATTATGCTTGGAATCTGCACTCCGGCGTGAAGAAGAGCTCCCAGACCAACGCCTAATGCCAGACCCGTAATTCCGAAATACGGATAAAAAAACAAAATGCCGAGAATTATGCCGAAATTATATAAAATCGGGCTCAGGGCATAAACATAAAACCTGTTAAAAGATTGCACTATGCCGGAAAATAAATTGGAAATACCCAACAAAAACGGCGACAGAAGAAGAATTCTGGCCATTAATATAAGCTGTCTTTTTTCTTCAACAGAAAAACCCGGGGCAATAATATTGGTCAATTGTGGAGTTAAAAAAAACGTAATCCCGGTTAAAACAATAATCGCAAACAAAAAAATGGAAAAAATGTTATCAAAAAATTTTTTTGCCTCATGCGAAGACTGAGAAAGTTTTTCCAGAAAAGAAGGTATCAAAACATTAACGGAAATTATTACCAAAGAAATCGTGTATAAAAAATCTGGAATTTTAAAAGAGGCGTAATAAACATCAAGAAACCTGCCTGCGCCGAATGTGCCTGCCAAAAGCCTGTCCCTAAAAAGAGCCAGAAGGCCTGAGGCAAAAGACGAAACAGCCAAAACCATAGCGGCCTTATGCAGGCCGCTAAGTTCCTGATTAAAAAGATCAAAAATTCTTTTTATCACGGTTATTTTTTATTTGTTTCCGCTTTCACTAATTGGCGGACTGCTTCTTTTTTCCGGGGCCGGAGCTGGAGGAGAAATTTTATCCAGGGCTGGTTTACCGGCGGTTAAATTCGCTATTATCTTTTTTATTTCTTCATTATCTGGATTTGTTTTGCTGATGACTGTAAATTGTTCAAGAGCATCATTTTTCTGCCCCAGCTTGTCATAAGCCAAACCCAGAAAATATCTGGCATTGGCATATTCGCTGTTAATACTGACTGCCCTTTCAAGAACAATTCTTGCTCCGTCAAAATTATTATCCTGATAATATAAAAGTCCAAGCTGGAAAAGAACTCCTATGTCATTGGGTGCCAGCATTGCCGTCTGCTCAGTATGGCTGATGGCGCCCTTTATATTGCCGGCCTGCGCCTCTATTTGGCTCAACAGAAATATTGCCGGCGCATAATCATTTTTAATATTTATGGCTGATTCCAAAAGCTTTTTGGCATCATCATTATTTTGCATCTGTATTTTGACTCGAGCGGATGCCAAAAGAACAGAGGGATCAAAGGGAGAATATTTAGACGCCTCAGAATAAGAATTAAGAGCCATTGTGTCCGCGCCTGTTATTTTAAGCGGAATGATAGATTCGTACACTCGGCCGAGCTCCAGCCAGTTAAGAGGTTCCTGAATATTGCTTTGGACGGCTGACTGCGCATTTTGAATTGCCGATGCCAAAGCATTTTGAAAATTAGTCCTTGCCTGGTCCTGACTAAGGCTTGTGTCAGATATCGCCTGCTGCATTTTAATCAAATCAATCTCAGCCAGAGAACGAAGGTAATAATCCTGGCTGTCTAAATTTACTGCCCTTGATAAATAATTTTGCGCACTATCAACATCAGCCATGGTGTTCAAGGGAGCTGTTGCTTTTTCATAAAGATAAGAGGCCTGGACTTTCTGAATTAAAAGATAAAATGCCGAAACTGTTCCAAGTACCAAGACGGCAACGCTTAAAACAGAAATAAATCCTGCGCGCGGACTGCTTAAGAAAGAAATTTTCATAACCCCGATTTTCTGGCTATTGACCAACATCGCCAGCAAGAGACCGGTGCTTAAAAAGGCCATTGAAAAAATTACAAAACCAGGAGAATAAAAAATTACAAATGACCACAGATAAAGACTTCCCAAAAAAGAGGACATTAAAACAGCACCTGTTAATTCGTTCTGATAATAGGAAGACAAAGTTTTAAATCCATAAAAAACAACTGTCCCTAAAAAGAATAAAATTGCCAAAATAGTTATGACGCCGCCCGTTGCAAACATTGATGGAATTTGGCCTACGCCGGAAGAAAATCTTAAATTCCAAAAAATTGTTGAATTCACCGCCAGGGGTTTATATCTAAGCCAATCATAAACAAAGGTATTGGGACCGGATCCTGTAATGGGGTCTGTCTTAAGGGTTTCTTTAATAACATTTATGGTTGCCTGCCAGGAAGGCCCGACTTCAATATAGTTTATGCCTATGGCATTGCTTAATTGGCCAATTGTATTAGAGGCGAGAATAAAAGATAAGACTATCAAAAAAACAAAGAAAGAAAGACGCAAAATATTATTACCTCTTGGTTGGACACCAGTCAAATCATTGTTGGGCTGGAAGGAACGAGAGAATATATAAATAAAAAGAGCAAATGCGAAAACGCCGAAGATTATCCAACCGGTAAAAAAATTAACAACCGCCATGGCCAATAAAGACAGAAATATACTAATCAGGAATAAAATTCTCTGCAGTTTGTTTGTTTTATAAAGTTCAAAAAGGATTAATGACACCAAACAGACAAATCCGAAAAATATGCCTAAGTCGTTCCAGCCGCCTATGAGATTGGAAACAGGGTTTGTAAAAATCTTAAACGGCAAGAGGTCAAATTTAAAAACAACATGGAAAAGCTGAAATAGAAAAACCAAAATGCCAGAGCCCAGAATTAAAAGGTAAAAAATCAAACCCCTTTTTTCTGAATTAAAAAGCTGTGCTACGAGAAAAAGCGCGACAACAGAAATTAGAAAGAATGCGAAAGTATCTGTCTCGTATCCTTGGCCAATAAGAGAAAAAAGTTTGTTGGGAGAAAAAATTGAAGAAAACAGCCATGCCAAAATTAAACCAACCCCGGCCAAAAAGAGAATGCTTTTGGCTATTGTGATTTCACCTTTTTGTAAAGAAGAGGAAAGCCAGAAGAAAAAACAAATCAAAATGCCTCCATAAAACAGATAAGATTTGCCTAAACCAAAGGCCGTATTTTGCCAAGGTAAAACGAAAACTGGTAATAGAAAAATTACAATACTGATAATTAAAAACGACACTCTTTCTAAATTGAGTTGTCTTTTGATAATATTTTCCATATACTCTAATTATGTGGAAGAATTACCTAAGAATCAAGGAGGCAGCGGAATTTTTGGGGATTTCCGAATTAACCCTTAGAAATTGGGATAAAAAGGGACAATTGGCGGCTCACCGGCATCCTGTTAATAATTATAGACTTTATCGCCGGGCTGATTTGGAAAAATTTTTGGAAAGAATAGAAAAGAACAAACCAAGAAAATTAAAAATAAAATTGATAGAAGATTAGAAATAAAACCCCGTCGCTCGCGAGCGACGGGGTTTTCATATATTTAGTTTTACATCTATAAGCCGAATTCTGTTTTTGTGTGGTTATTTATCTAGGCTCATCAATTACTTGACGGCTCAAGCGGCACCTCCGCCGATGAGGCGGATTCGGCCTTGCATCAGGCAAGTGTTTGCCACAATGATATGTTGCCATATCAACGCGTGCACTCTTAATGCACGATTTCACCATTGCTCCAACTTAATATTGAAGCTGTATATTTTCTGTTGCGCTGTCTGTACTCAAAAAATTTCTTTTTTGAATCGTGGCTGTTAGCCACTGCCATTGTCGCGCTCACTTCGCTCGCGCTAAAATAAAATCTTAAATCTAAAATCTCAAAAAGATTTGAGATTTGATTTTTGATTTTTAAGATTAGCATTTGCAAAGCAAATGCGCGGATGTTCGGACTTTCCTCCCGCCTCTTCGGCGGGCAACCACCCGATGTAAAACTGGCTATATTATAGCAAAAATAAATAAAATTGCAATTTCAAGTTTTTCTTTGGCGGCAAATTCTTTGAGCTCAACCATTTGGGCTTCAGAAAAATGCAGTTCAGGGGACGAACTACTAAAATTCTAACGAATTTTAGCTTTAGAGGCAAATTGCTTGTTCTTTGAAAAGAAAAAGGGCCGCTCGTTGAGATTATCGCGGAGCGACCCGATCTGATGCGCGGCTACAACCACCGCGTCTAGTTATCGGTAGGAGCTTTCGATCGGCCGAGCGCCTTCAGATCCTCGTCGGCGTCGGCCAGAAGGCCACTTCTGTTACAAATGCCGGGTTGAAGGATATCGTCTTCTGGCTTCGGCAAAGTGATGCCATTGAGCGCACCGCCTCGTCCAAGCCAATTCCCCGCCTTCACACGCTTAGCGTAGATGAGAAACCGATCGCCTTCTTTGACGATCAGCCCACTACATGAAGTCATATTATAGCGGGTGTGAAGCGTCATCGTTTTCTGAACTTTACCCTTCCACGAATCCGAAACATTAAATGTCACGATGATCCGCGGCTCGTTGAAAATGTTCTCGGTCTTGGCGTCCACGTATTGGACCTTGATAACCTCACCCGAAAACACCACATCTGCCCACTTCAGAGTGTCTGACACCTTCGGTGCCAAACAACTGCAAGCGAACGCTTGTCCGGTGAGCGAGAAAAACGTTGCGATAACGAACAAGGTTTTCATAAACCCTCCTATGGGAAGAATACTACAAAAAATCAATGAAAACAATGATAATTAAAAAAACAGCACTTCTGCTGTTTCTTGTCAAAAATCTTATGAATTCAATGCTTAAAAAATTTTCTTTTCCCAAAATTAAAATATGGTTCTCTCCAGAGGCGGGCAGGCGAGCCGATGTTTTTATTATATCATAACCTGTATTTTTGCAGAATACTTGAATTAGTCCGAACCGCTTTCGCCGCCGCAGGCGGCGAGGAAGTCCCCCCGCGAATCCGCCAGCTGGCGGACGGAAAGGCGGCGGAGCCGCACCGCTGACAATTTCCAAGTTTTTCTTTGGCGGCATTCAATTATGAATTTACAAAGTAAATACAATTACGCTTTAGGACTTTCTATATTTCCGCCCTCAATCGGGTTCACTTCTGGTTTTATTTCACCGGGTGGAATTTCTCCCTCCGGAGCTTCTGGTTTTTCCTCTGGCTTCGGTTCTTCGGGCTTCTCCTCTTTTTTCTGCTCCTCTTCCAGCTTCTGTTTTTCTTCTTCCAATTTTTTGTCCACGCGCTCTATCGCTTCTTTCGTTAAGTCCTCGTCAAACTTTTTCAAAAATTCAGGTAGAGCTTCAAGAATTTTTGGGAGCAATTTAATTCCTTCTTTGAAAGCTTTTGCTAAAGACTGCGCGACTTCCGGTTCAAGCGAACCCATTGATTTACTTTCAACATTTCGACCTTCGGGAGTTTTTCCACTCTTAAAAATACTTTCAAAGTCGCGAGGATTGAGTCCCTCAAATTCCTTGAATACTTCGTCAAGTTTTTCTTGCAGAATTTTTTCTTTTTCCTCGCGGATAAGTCGCTCTTTTTCTTGCTGGCTAATGAGTTCCTCTTTTTGTTTATCTAAGCCCTCTTGTTCGGCTCGCAGTTTTTCTAATTTGTCTTTCTCTGAAAATACACTTGGCGGGTCTTCTTCTGTTGGAGGAAGTCCAAGTTTTTCTCGCGCAGCATTTAGAGCAGATTTTGTACCTTCAATAGATTCTGATAAACGAGTCATTTCTGCTTGCTTGGCCTCGGCTTCGCCCTCTAAATTTTTAAGTTGTTCTTCTGGCGATAACTCTGGTTCTTCTGCTACTTGTTCTTGTCCCTCCTCTGCTTTTAACTTTTCCAATTCTTCAGGTGTAAGTTCACCTTCCAGTTTTTTCCCAGCATTAACATCAGCACCAACCTCGCTTGGGTTTAATTCTGCATTATTCATATTTGGAGCACCTTCAAATTTTGGCATAGTTTTTGTTGATTGGATTAAAAAATTTTCTTTTCCCAAAATTAAAATATGGTTCTCTCCAGAGGCGGGCAGGCGAGCCGATGTTTTTATTATATCATAACCTGTATTTTTGCGCGTGGAAAGAATCCCCGCCTGCCTCGCTTATGCGAAGCATTGCGGGCAGGGAACCCCATAGTATAAACCTTCGGTTTAACTACGGGGCAGG
>CAYTKF010000002.1:0-11350 GCA_964438405.1 uncultured Candidatus Saccharibacteria bacterium | reverse complement strand
ATGGATGGAATCGAACCATCAACCTCTGTCTTATCAGGACAGCGTTCTGCCATTGAACTACATGCGCATAATTTTAGTGCGGGGTCAGAACAGCGTTCCCCGCCTGCCTCGCCTGCGGCTCGCATGGCGGGCAGGTGCCACTGAACTACGCTCGCGCTTCAATTTTTTTATTTTAAACAAAAAACAACGCCTTTTCAAGTGGCGCTGTTTTTTTATTATTATTTTTTATTTTGTTCCGTTAATCTCAAATTAAAGCTCCGAGATCAACACTCTTGTCCGCCGAAGAGGCGGATCGATCTAACTAAGCCATCCGCCATAGGCGGACAACCAGTTTATTTTTAAATTAATCCACGACCAGCTTCCGCTAGCCGTGCCTTGTTACGACTTCGTCCCTGTCACCGAACTTACCGTGATTCCGCAAATGCGAAGCATCGGGTATTCTCGGCTTCCTTGACGTGACGGGCGATTATCCTCTAGAAACATAGAGTTGATGTTCCCATCGCGCCTGCGGATTTCCCGCACGCGACGAGCTCTAATGCATTTTTTGCTTAATAGACAAAAGATTATTGAGACCTCTTTGAGTCAGATGTTCTCCATTTTTTATCCTTTTAAATAGTTCACAAAATATTTTAAAATCTTTTATTTTGGAACTAAGTTTAGGATTGCTCCCCCGAAAGAAAGGAATTATTTTTCTTTCCAAATCATCTCGCCTTGTAACTTCAAATCTGTAGCAATTTTGATGATTTTTTCGAATGTCTTTTTGAAAATAGACATTGCCGCAGCCGAAAAAATTTTTTAACTCATACAATATAGATTTATCTGTCTCTATAAGTTTGAGATAAAATTTGGGCTCGGCTCTGGCCCGCCTTTTTCTAACAAGACTTCCTTTTTCTCTTTTGCTTATTTGAACGGTAAAGCTTCCTTCACCGTCAACTAAACCGAGAACATAATCTTTTGCAAGCATATTAACGCATCGAGTGGGTCCTTCATCCGCCCTTGGCGGACTACTATGAACCAGCTGACTTCTGACGCTGCGTAAGTTTCATTATACGCCGCAATATGCGGCATAACAACATCAGATATCCACAGGTCAATTATAAAACTCTTCTCTGCATCCCAAACGCGATTTTTCAAAGGCCTTCGCCATGCTCACCACCCTTACGTGGCTCGGCTACCGCTTTTTATGTTTAGGCTACAGTTTGCATCCAGATCCTTCGCCATACATTTCGCAATATATGACTATCCTTCCGCTACGCTCCACGACGGCGTGGAGGAATCGATTTAAACGATCTAGTTTTATAATCTGCTGTGCGCTTTTATTGTGAGTACAAGACTTGAGAACGTATTCACCGCGGTATAGCTGACCCGCGATTACTAGCGATTCCGGCTTCATGAGGTCGAGTTGCAGACCTCAATCCGAATTGGGGCCGGCTTTGATGGGATTTGCTCCAGGTTTCCCCTTCGCGGCCCATTGTACCGGCCATTGTATCATGCGTGTAGCCCAGGATATCAGAGGGACATGCTGACTTGGCGTCATCCTCTCCTTCCTCCCCGTATAACGGGGCAGTCTCGCCTGAAAATTGTAACAGGCAATAAGGGTTGCGTTCGTTACCCCACTTAAGGGAACAATTCAAATCACGAACTGACGACAGCCATGCATCACCTGCCCAGCCGTCTCTTGTGAAGACTTCCGAAGTTTCCTCCGAAATTCGACTGGATTTCAAACCCTGGTGAGGTTCTTCGTTCATCGTCGAATTAAACCGCATGATCCACCGCTTGTGCAAGTCCCCGTCTATTCCTTTGAGTTTTAAACTTGCGTTCGTACTTCCCAGGCGGTTCACTTAACGCGTTAGCTTCGCCTCTTCAAGGGTCGATACTTGAAAAAGCCAGTGAACATGGTTTAGGGCGTGGAATACAAGGGTATCTAATCCTTTTTTATGCCCACGCTTTCGTGATTCAGGGTCAGAAATGCGCCAGTGTGCTGCCTTCGCCTTTGGTGTTCCCCACGATATCAACGGATTTCACCCCTACACCGTGAGTTCCGCACACCTCTCGCACTCTCAAAAGTCTTGCCGTTTCCCGCCCATTTTCTGCGTTAAGCGCAGATCTTTAAGGTAGGACTAACAAAACCCCCTACTCACCCTTTACGCCCAGTAATTCCGGACAACGCTTGGGGTACTCGTATTACCGCTGCTGCTGGCACGAGTTTAGCAACCCCTTATTCAATCACTAATGTCAATAATTTCTTCATGATTAAAAGACCTTTACATCCCGAAGGACTTCATCGGTCACGCGGCGTCGCTCCATCAGGCTTTCGCCCATTGTGGAAGATTCTCGACTGCAGCCACCCGTAGGTGTATGGCCCGTGTCGCAGTGCCATCGGTGGAGAATACGCTCTCACGCCTCCTAGCCGTCATAGCCTTGGTGAGCAATTACCTCGCCAACTAGCTGATAGCCCGCAGGCCGATCCCAAAGCAAAAAATTTTTACTCTTACGAGACTATCTGGGATTACCCCGCCTTTCGGCGAGCTATACCAGACTTTGGGGTACGTTCCTACGTGTTACTACCTCGTCTGCCGGTTGCTTCGCATTGCTGCGAAACCCCCTTGACTTGCATGCCTTATCCACGCCGCCAGCGTTCGTCCTGAGCCAGGATCAAACTCTCAATGAAAGTCTTGAGAAATTTTTAGAAAAAAATTTCCAAACTTTCTTGACCCCGCCTTCTACTAGAAGGCGGGGTTCTGAATTCGGCAAGTCACTCGCTTGCACTCGTGAGCCGAATTCGTAAACGGAACAAAATAAAAAATAACAATAGATCAATATTTAGTTTTTAAACAACACTCCTTACAATTATAGGCATGGCAAAAAGGAAGTCAAGAGGGTTCTCAACTCTTTTTCGTCTGTAATTTATACAGCGTCACCAAAAGTGGTGATGCTAAAAAGATTGAGGAGTATGTGCCGAAGAAAACGCCGATGATAAGGGCGAGGGAGAAAAATTTTACTGTTTCTCCGGCAAAGAAAAACATTGCCAAAAGAACTAAAATCACGGTTAAAGATGTGTTTATGGAACGAGTGATAGTTTGATTGATGCTCAAGCCAACAGTTTCTTCAAAATCCTTGCCAATCCCCTTTTTTAAATTTTCTCTGACTCTGTCAAAAACAACTATCGTATCGTGAACAGAAAATCCTAGTACGGTTAAAATTGCAGTGACAAATAAAATATCTATTTGCACGCCGAAATATTTACCAAGAACGGCAAAAACTCCGATTGGCGCAGTAACATCGTGAATGAGCGCAACCACTGCCATCAAACCGTATTTAAAAGAAGACACAGGTCTCCCCGCCTTTCTAAATGCAAATGCGATATAAAAAATTATCATCACCACAACCAGAACAATTGCGTAAATTGATTTTCGCGCAAGCTCTTGTCCGATAATAGGACCAACTGAATCAAACCGAATCTCTGTAAATTCTCCGGAAGAAGAAAGTTTTGAAAGCAGTAATTGGTGCTCGTCTTCTGTTAATGTTTTAAGCCTGATTATAATACCCTTATCGCCTGTTGATTGAAGAGATAATGGCCCCATATTAAGACCCTGTAATTTTTGCTCTATGACAGATGTGTCTGGCCTTGTATTGTTGTACTGCGCTTCAAGCAAAGAACCGCCGGTAAAATCAATGCTCAAATTAAGACCGAAATAAAAAATGGAAAACAAACTTGCTACCACAAGAAGCAATGAAAACGTATACCAAATTTTTCTGTGTTTGACTATCCCCATATACCTGAACCAAATAAAAACTTACTTACGCGACCTTCGCCCCTTAATTCTATGGCTGTTAAAAATGTTCTTGTGATAGTGATTGCGGAAAACATGCTCACCAAAACTCCAAACAATAATGTCAAGGCAAAACCCTTGACCATACTCGTGCCCAGCCAGAAAAGAATTATGGAAGTGATGATGCTGGAAACATTGGAGTCGCGGATGGAGAGCCAGGCCCTGTCAAAACCCTCGCTCACTGCCGCAGCCAAAGCCTTGCCCGCTCTACGTTCCTCTTTCATTCTTTCAAAAATCAAAATATTGGCGTCAACAGCCATGCCCACAGAGAGAATAAATCCGGCAATGCCAGCGGCTGTTAGGGTAACTGGAATCAGTTTAAAAAGAGCAAGCATAATGGTCGTATAAATTATAAGAGCAAGAACAGCAATCAATCCCGGCAAGCGATACCAAATTATTAAAAATAGAGCCACCGCAATAAGACCATAAATGCCTGCCCAAATTCCGCTTGTTAAAACTTTTTCTCCTAAAGTTGGACCGATATTTTCCTGAGAAATTAAAGTGATAGGCACGGGCAGGGCGCCGGAATTAAGACGCTGGACAAGAGTCTGCGCCTCTTTGGTTGTAAACTGTCCGGTTATCTGCGCCTTGCCATCTGGAATTTGCTCTCTCACGTTCGGAATGCTGATGGGCGCAGCATCAAGAAAAATAGCAATTGGCTTGCCAATATTATCTTTGGTCATTTGGGCAAAAAGTTTTGCGCCATCATCATTAAATTCCAAAGAAACAATTGGTTCTGATGTTGTTGTGTTAAAAGTTAAAGTTGCCTTTTTGAGATAACGGCCCGTGAGTTCTGTTTGTAAAAACATTTTTTGCGGGTCTGTTTCTGTTGAAGTGGAGCTGATGCTCGGATTTACTGTGCGAAATTCAAGAAACGGCGTCTGGCCTATCATTTTAATAGCCTCGTTTACATCAGTTACTCCGGGCAATTCAACAATGAGGCGCTGTTCCCTGTTCTCCGCTGTTTTTAAAATTCCCTTTTGCTCAACCTGAACAAGCGGCTCGGTAACGCCGAACAAATTTACTCGTCTTTCCAAAACATCTTTAAGGCCATTCATGGCGTCACCAATGCCGGACGATTCAATATGAGATGTATCAGCCCGATATATAAGACTTACTCCGCCCCGCAAATCAAGACCAAGTTTAAACGGCCTTGCAAAAATTGAGTCCGGCTGAAAAATATGCAGAACATCAAAATAGCCAATTCCAATACCGGCCAAAATAAACAGGACAGCAATAATACGGTATTTTAACATTGATTTCTATTATAATTTTTTTGAAAATTTTTGCAAATGAAAAGGACGGCCTAGCGACCGCCCATCAAAAGAACACCCTAAAAAATCAAGCAAGTGCTTGAAGCGTTTTTCTTGTCAAAAGTGCAAGAACCAAACATCTAATTTCTTCCAGACCTCGATAAGTGCGGCCTTTATAAACAATCTCTGCATCGTCCATTCTTTGGACGTGGCGAATGGCCAAACGGAAGTTAGTGTTTTTCAAAAACTTAATTACTTCCTGCTGCCCTTTTTTGCGCCTATCCATGCGCACTCGCAATACTGGAAAATTATTAGAAGTCATGCTGGTTGGTATTCGCATGTTAAATTTCCTCCGTCAAAAATTATATCTCTTAGAAATTTTATTTACAAGCCAGGCGGAAAAAATGCCGATTACTGCCCCGCCCAAAATGTCTATTGGCCAGTGGATGCCGGCGACGATACGAGCCATACCCATTAAAAGCGCACAGACAAAAAACACCATTCCCCATTTTTTGTGGAAAAAGTAAATTACCATTGCTAGGGCGAAAAAGAACGCTGCATGTCCAGACGGGAAAGAGCCACTTGCGTCGTGAGAAATAAGCTGATAAATAGTATTGTTTACAAATGGTCTTGGTAAAAAATAAAAAAATCTTATTAATTCCGTTACCACCAATCTTGATAAAAAAACAGAGGCTGCGGAAATAAAAAGCATTTTCCAATTTTTATCTCTGATAACAACTATCAAAAACACCGCAACCAAAATATAGGCCAGATATGTGCCAAAAAAAATAATTAAATCATCAAGCCAAACTGCTCTGCCAGCAAAAGAATTTAAATAATAAAAAAGTTGTTCGTTCATTGTTTATTTAATTCTATCAAATTTTTAAAAACCATGGCAACGGTGAGCGGGCCGATTCCGCCGGGCACAGGAGTAAAAAGAGATGCCTTTTCAGCCACAGTTGGTTCAACATCTCCAACCAGCGAACCAGCGTCTATTATTATAACATTATCTTTGACCATTTCCGGTTTTATCAGCCATGGTTTTCCTGCACCGGAAATAATTATATCGGCGTTTTTTGTAAATTTTGAAATATCTGGCGTAAATTCATTCACAACAGTTACAGTTGCACCTTGATTTATAAGCCACACACTTGCCGGCATACCAACAAGTTTTCCTGCTCCGACCACAACCACGTTTTTATTTTTTACTTCAACATTATTTCTCTTAAAAATTTCTTTTATTGCGCCGATAACCGGTGGTAAAATTTTTGATCTTCCTGTTGAAAAATCGCCGAAACTGCGGGACGACAAAACATCAACATCTTTGCTCGCAATAATGCCGTTTAAAACATACTGAGTATTGATTTGGACTGGTAATGGCAATTGCAAAATAACGCCGTCATTTTCTTCTATGTGGCTTATTTCAGCCATTTTTTTGCGAAGCTCAGTGGTAGAAATGTCAGCCGGCAGATTATAAACCCGCGTCTCAACACCAATATCCTGCGCAAATTTTTCCTTGCGTTCAATAAATTTTTTGGACGCCTCATCATCCCCAACCATAACAATGGCCAACTTTAATCCAGCGCTGTCCAAAGTACTTTTTATTTCTTCCGCAATTTTTTTGCCATCAATAATCATAAAAATTCTTTTTTAATTTCTATTATATTTAATTTTAAATTTTTTTGTGGAAGTTTTGTTTCAATAATATCTCCAACCTTTTTGCCTATTAATACCTTGCCGACTGGAGAACCCGGGGTGACAATTTTATAATCAGCATTTTTGCTGTCAGAAAAATCATGCTGAATATAATAATTTAATTTTTCTTTTGTGTTTAAATCTTCCGTATAAACAAGAGAGTATATTGTAATTTCGTCATGGCTTAATTCTAAAATATCTTTAATTATTTTTGTTTGGTTTAAAAAATCTTTAATTTCCTTAATCCTTTTGTTTGTGATTTTTAACTCGTCTTCAGCTTCATTAAATCCCGGCGTCTTGCTGGCAAAAGAACCGCTTGTTTCCATAATTTGGCCAAGTTTTTTTGACAATCGCTCTCTGTTTTTTCCCAAAATATCCAGCTTTTTCTGAAAAATATCATATTCTTTTTGAGAAATAAACTGCATGTTATTTTTTTAATATTTTATCTATTTTCCCTGCCAATTTAATTATATCTTTTTCTTTGAAACCTTGCGTTGTTATTGCCGGTGTGCCGATGCGGATGCCCGACGGGTCGCTCGGCGTACGAGTGTCAAATGGAATCATGTTTTTATTTACAATAATTCCCGCTTTTTCTAATCTCTCGCCTGCCTCTTTTCCGCCTATACCCCTTGCCCATGTATCAACTAAAAATAAGTGTGTATCAGTTCCGTTGGAAATTATTTTCCAGCCGCGTTTTTTTAATTCTTCTGCAAAAAATTTGGCGTTTTTAACAACCTGTTTTATATATTTTTTAAATTCCGGCTTCATTGCCTCTTCCAAGCAAACTCCGATGGCCGCAATATTATTCATGTGCGGTCCACCCTGCAAACCCGGAAAAACCGCTTTATCAATCTGCTGCGCTAACTCTTTTTTGCAAAAAATTATGGCACCCCTTGGCCCGCGCAAAGTTTTATGTGTTGTGGTTGTAACAACATCAGCGTATGAGAAGGGAGACAAATGGACACCTGTTGCCACCAAACCAGCAATGTGAGCCATATCAACCATTAAATAAGCACCAACTTTATCGGCAATCTCTCTAAATTTCTTAAAATCAATTTTTCTAGAATAGGCAGTGAAGCCAGCCACAATAAGGTGGGGTTTTTCTTTTTTTGCTATTTTTAAAACTTCTTTGTAATCTATCTGTTCTGTTTTTTTATTTACCCCATAGGGAACCTGGTGCCAAAATTTTCCACTGGCTGAAACTTTATGACCGTGGGTGAGATGTCCGCCCATTGCCAAATCCATTCCCATAATTTTCCCCTGCCTGCCGGCAGGCAGGCACCCAAATGGAACGAAAGCTAAATAAACGGCGATATTCGCTGGCGAACCGGAATAAGGCTGAACATTGATGTGCCATTTATCAGGATCAAGTTTAAACAATTTCAATGCCAGTTCTTTGCAAAGATTCTCAACTTGATCAATAATTTTATTGCCGCCATAATACCTTTTTCCGGGATACCCCTCTGCATATTTATTTGTCAAAACCGACCCTAAAGCATTGAGCACATTTTTAGAAACAAAATTCTCCGAAGCAATAAGATTAATCACTTTTTTCTGCCTCACCTCTTCTTTTTTTATTAAATTTTTTATATTGTTTTTCATTTTACATTCCTAAAAATTCTGTGCTTATGTCTTCAGGGTGGGCTTCCCGGCTGTATCTACGCATGCCCGTTAAAATTCCTAAACCGGCGAAAATTGTTAGAAGGTTTGACCCGCCATAACTCATAAATGGCAAACTGACGCCGGTTATGGGTAAAAGCCCGATGTTCATGCCGACGTTGATTATAAAATGCGACGCCAAAAAAATTGCCATGCCTAAACCAAAAAGCGTTTCAAAATTTCCCTGGCCAACCATAGAAATTTTTAATATTCTCCAAATTATTAATCCGTAAAAAATAAAAACAAAAATTACTCCCAGAAGCCCCCATTCTTCGCTGAAAGCGGAAAAAATAAAATCAGTTTGATATTCCGGCAAAAAACCGAGACGGCTTTGGCTGCCATATCCTATGCCCTTTCCTAAAATTTGGCCCGAGCCGACTGCAATCGTTGACTGCATAGCATTGTAGCCGGCGCCCCTTATGTCATGAATGGGATTAAGAAAAGTAATTATTCTTGCCTTTTGATATGGCTTAAAAACAAAAAACCAAGATACACAGAATATTAAAACTAAAATTAAAAATAAAAAGAGCAGATGTTTTTTGTTAACTCCGGAAACAAGAATCATGCCCAGCCAGATAAGAAAAATTATACTGGCTGAACCGAAATCCGGCTGGAAAAATATTAAAATGGCGGGAACAGCGGCATAAACCGCGGAGATAATAATGTGTCTGATATTGGCTATCTCTATGTGGCGCCGGGAAAAATATTTTGCCAAAACGAGAATGAGCACCAGTTTCATCGGGTCAGCCGGGCTTATGGAAAATAAATATGTTTTATACCAGCTGCTCGCCCCTTTGACAACACTGCCCCAAAATAAAAGTCCAGCTAAAAATAAAATACATACCAAAAATAAAACAACTAAAATCTCGCTCTTGCGCAAAAAACGCCAGTCAATAAAACTAAACAAAAAAAAGATAAAAATAGAAATAAATATCCAAATAATCTGACGAGAAAAAAAATAATCGCTTTGAATTCCGAAGGTGCCCATTGTCACGAGCCCGGCAAAAAGCAAAGGGATAAACGCGAAAAAAAGAATCCAATCGATATGAGAATATTTATAAATTTTCTCCATTAAAAAATATTTCTATTGAATCCGGTCCGCTGTCAAAAGACTTGGGCCAGGTGAAAACAACTTCTGCGGATCCGCCGGAAACAATAGAATCAGCCTTGGCAACGCTTGCCCCCATGGCGTTTTTATTTTTATCATACAAAACAGCGGAAATCATAAAATCAGGAGAGGGTAAAAACGATTTGTTTTCTACTAGCACATTAAGGCGCGGAGATGGCATATTGGAAAAATTTTTTCTTGAAACGACAAGCTGCGGTTTATTCATTTCTGTCCTTTGCCAATTAATGCCGTTTAAAAAATCTACAGATACGCTTGCGGGTTTTTTTGAGCCCAAATCAACGCCAGCCGCAAAAATCGGAAAAGTATTGCCGGGGCTTACAAAGGTGTCACCTTCTTTTGAAGATATAAAAACATTGTTTTTGCCATAAATGCTGAATTTATATTTTAAAAGAGGAATTGATAAATAAAGATTAGGATTTTCTATCAATGCAACAATATCGTATTTCCCGTCGCCGGTATCAAGCGCCCTGCTCCAAACTATGTTAAGGTCTTTAATCTCCCCCAAACATTGTTTTGCGCACGGTCCGCCACAATCAATCCCCTCCTCTTCTTGATTCTGTATATAGTCAGAACATGTCGGGGCTGTAAGGCGCATCCAAACAAAAAATAAAACACCCGCCACTACAATAATGACAATAAATAAATAAAATAATTGTTTTCTCACAACCCAAGAAGGCATGTTTTAATAATAGAATATTTTTGCCAAAAATAAAACCCGCAATTCCGGCGACTACCTACTTTCCCCCAAAGGAGTATCATCGGTACTACTGCGTTTTACTTCTCTGTTCGGAATGGTAAGAGGTAGTTCCACAGCGTTGAGTCACCAGAATTGCAGGTTCTATTTTTTAAGTATACAAATTTCCTAATAGGATTAGGTCCATTAGTACTCCTCGGCTCAATCCATCACTGGACTTACACCTAGAGCCTATCAAGGTTGTAATCTTCAACCGGACCCTCCCGACTGTAACGTCGGGAAAGTTTCTAATCTTGGAGTAGGCTTCGAGCTTAGATGCTTTCAGCTCTTATCCCTTCCCAACATAGCTACCCAGCAATGCTCCTGGCGGAACAACTGGTACACCAGAGGTTAGTTCGTCCTGATCCTCTCGTACAAAGGACGACTCTCCTCAAAAACTTAGCGCCTGCAGCAGATAGGAGACCAACCTGTCTCACGACGGTTTGAACCCAGCTCGCGTATCCTTTTAATTGGCGAACAGCCAAACCCTTGGGACCTTCTCCAGCCCCAGGATAGGATGAGCCGACATCGAGGTGCCGAACAGTGCCGTCGATATGAACTCTTGGGCACTACCAGCCTGTTATCCCCGGAGTAGCTTTTATCCGTTAATCTTCCACCACATCTAATGTGAATGGTCGGTTCACTATGCTCTGCTTTCGCACCTGATTGACCTGTCCGTCTTTCAGTCAAGCCAGCTTTTGCCATTACACTATCAGCACGGTTTCCATCCGCGCTTAGCTGACCTTAATAGACTCCTCCGTTACTCTTTAGGAGGAATTCGCCCCAAACAAACTACCCGCCAGATACTGTTTCCGTCCCGTTTTGCGGGACAGATTAGATTTTAGTCATTTAAAGAATGGTATTTCACTGTCGGCTCCATCTCGTCCGAGAACGAAACTTCAAAGCCTGCCATCTATGCTACGCATTAAAAAACTAAAGCCAATATCAAGTTATAGTAAAGCTTCCGGGGTCTTTTCGTCTAGCTGCAGGTAGAGGGCATCTTCACCCCCATTGTATTTTCACCGGGCTACTTCCCGAGACAGTCCCC
>CAYTKF010000001.1:0-83159 GCA_964438405.1 uncultured Candidatus Saccharibacteria bacterium | reverse complement strand
ATAGTGGAAACCATGCTCAATGCCTGCGCCTGCGTTTCCACAAAAAAATCGTCTTTTTCAGGATTGTCTATATTGTGGGAATTTCTTAAGGTTATTTTTATGTCTTCCACTGTCTGATCAACAGCGCTTTCGCTGTCTGCCTGCACAACTATTCTGTCAAAATATTTTTTGCCGAAAATATACTGTTGGGCAGTGGTGTAAGGAATAATGGCTGCATCATCAAAATTAACAAAACTTGTCTGGCCCTGTTTGCCGAGCACGCCGATGACCCTGAAATTTTTTCCCTTAATTTTTACTTCCTGTGCCACGGCATCGCTGTCGCCAAAAAGCTGGTCTTTGACTTTGGAGCCGATTATGACGACATTGGCGTTGCTGATAATATCATCATCTTCAAAATTTCTTCCTTGGCTCGGATAAACATTATATATATCCGTAAAAAAACTGGTGACACCGAAGATGGTGGGCCGGTATGTGTCGTTTCCATAAGCAATTACTTCACTGCCGAAAACAACAGGCATTATCTGCGCCAGATGCGGAACATTATTTTTATTTTTGAGCGCGTCAAGATCTTTGTTTTTTAAAGAATCAGTAAAAAGGGATGCCATGTCTGTGGGGCCGGTTGGCTGTCTGCCCGGTGCAATGGCAATTGTTTTGGCGCCAATGCTTTTGATTTGGTTCAAAATTAAATCTTCCGCGCCCTTGCCCAGAGAAATGACAAGCATGATGGCAGTGATGCCAATGACAATACCCAAAATAGTAAGCGCTGAGCGCGACTTGTGGGTTCTTAAACCGGTGACAGCTGTTTTTAAAGTATACTTAAGTATCATATTACTTTCTAAACTCGGTTGCGCCGTGACGATGCTCGATTTTTTGGTCGCTTTCTATTTCGCCGTCATGAATTTTAATAATTCTCTGGGCGTGCTCTGCTGTATAAGTTTCGTGGGTAATAAGAATGACAGTGTGGTTCTCTTTCTCATTCAGCTTCTGTATAATTTCCATGACCTGCTGGCCGGATTTGGAATCAAGATTTCCGGTTGGTTCGTCAGCAAAAATAACCTCTGGATTATTTACAAGAGCACGCGCGATGGCCACTCTCTGTTTTTCTCCGCCGGAAAGCCGCGAAGAATCGTAATTAATACGATGCTTCAGGCCGACTGATTCAATTGCTTTTTCCGCCAAAGAGTTCCATTCAGATTCTTTTACGCTGGAATAAAGCAGGGGTAATTTAACGTTCTCAAGCACACTTGTTCTGCCGAGAAGATTGAATGATTGAAAAATAAAACCCATTTTTTCATTGCGCACGCGGGCAATCTCTTCGTCCGTATAATCGTCTATGGTTTTGTTGTCAAATTTATATTCGCCTGCGCTGTGGCGGTCCAAGAATCCAAGCACATGCAAAAGCGTGGACTTGCCGGAGCCAGACGGTCCTATGATGGCCACAAATTCTCCCTTTTCAATATTAAAACTGACGTTTTTAACAGCAGGCGTTTCTACCCCATCATTCACATAGGTCTTGCACAAATTTTTAACTTCAATAAGGGACATAAAAATTACTTCATGTACACCACTATCTTGTCGTTTTCATTGAGTCCGTTCAGGATTTCTATGTTTCCGTCAGAGCCCTTGAGACCGATTTGCACCGGCACTTCATTAATCTGCGTTCCGTTTATGACGCGCACTATTTTTTCTCCGTCTTTTGTGAGCACCGCCCTTTGCGGGACATATAAAGTATTTTCTTTTTTGGCTGTCAGAATATCCGTGTTGGCTGTCATTCCGGATTTCACCCGTTCATCCTCTTTTGTAAATTGCAGAGTGGTTTTGTAAGTTGAAACTCCTTCTATGACGGTTTCCGCCGGGTCAATTGCCACAACCTTTGCTTCAAAATTTATGTCGCTTCCATAGGCATCAAGCGTCACTTTGGCAGGATCGTTTATTTTTATTTTGGCAATATCTGCCTCTGGCACATACGCCTCTATCTGATATTTGACATCAGAAATTACAGAAACAACTGTTGTGTTTGCTGATATTATTTCTCCAACTTTTGCTTCTTGTTTTGTGACAATTCCGTTTATGGGCGAATAGATAATGGTTTTTGCCAGATAGGCCTGCACTTCTTCAACCGCTGCTTCCTGCGCCCTTATTTGTTCTGAAACAGTGCCTGCCTTATCCAGTGCCAATTGGTTTTCTTCCTGCGAAAGAGTGGATTCAGCAGCAGAGAGATTTGTTATTGCCGTATTTATGTTTGTGCGGGCAGTGGAGATGTCTGCTTTATAACCGTCAATAATTGTTTGTGAAAGAGATGATGTCGGGCTTAGTATGTTTACTGCCGAGGCAAGTTTATCCAGAAAATTTTTAACGCTGTTTATACCGATTTTTGCCTCAGCGGCGCTGGAAAGATTATTTTTCCATCTGTTAAGTATGCTTTCAATAGAAAATCTGTCTGACTCTATCTGCGATTTCAAATTCAAATCATTAACATAAATATTGAGCTGAGGAAAGGTGGATGGATTACTGAAAAGTTTGTCTGTTTTATTTCTGATGGCATCGTCTGATTTTGTGTAGCTGTCGCTGATGACATCAAGCAAATTGTCTTTGGCATCCTGAATTTTTCCCTCCTGAATAATTATTTCTTCGGGCCGGGTGCCCTTTTTAAGCTCGTCTAATTTTGCCTGCGCCTGAGCAAGCTGGGCTTTTAAATCCAAATTAGAAAGAGTGACAAGCACCTGTCCCGCGCCAACCCTTTTTCCAACATCAGTATTTATAAACGAAACTTTTCCGCCCACCTGAAAGCCCAAATCAACGCTGGTGGCTGGCTTGACCGTGCCGGTGACGCTTACCTCCTGCACAACCACGCCCCTTTTGACAACGCCGGCTTCATAAGTGGTATTCCCGGATTTCCGAAAAAACAAAAAATAAACCGCACCAAGCAGAATTAAAACAATAACAAAAGCAACAATCCACCGCCTTCTTAAAAATTTAAAAAACTTTGTCATGATAAAATTATAACATTTTTATATCAACTTTTCCAGCATCTTTTTCTTTTCTGACGCGGGCAGTTTCATTTTGGAAACAATCATGCGGAAAAAGCTGATGCTGGAGTCAAATGTTTTGCGGTCTATGGGATATGGCGTGGAGTCTTTTCCGCCGTGGGCAAATGAGTAGCGGGCCGGGTCTTCGTAAGACGGTTTGGCGCCATAAATAACTTCAGAAACTAAACTTAGGGCGCGCATTGTTTTTGGCCCCACTCCCTGCATTGCCAGAAGTTTTTCGTAATTTTCCGGCTTGGTGTCGCATGCCTTAGCTAAGATTTTTTCCAGATATTTGCTTTTACTGAAGTCTTCGTTTACAACCGGATGCCATTTAAATTCTTTTGTTTCCAAATTAAGCAAGGTAAGTTGTCTGCCATGTTTCGCCTTAAATTTAATCATCTGCGACAAATCAGAAGAATGAGCTCTCAAGATTTTTATATCTTTCATTAAGCCGTAGTAACCACCCTTAACAAGCTCTGTGCTTAATTTTCTTGTCTCATCACTTTTTTGCGCAGAGAGATTTAGTGTTGATAATTTTTGCGGAGCGGTTATGCCTGTGTGCGGTTCATTAACCAAATCTTTTACATTTTTTGAATGCCAGTGATATCGTCTGGCTGTCTGATTGCCAGCATTCATTCCCTGCTGGACAACTGTCCAGGCTCCGTTTTTAGAAAATAAAAACGCGTGATGATAAATCTGGAATCCGTCCTGTACAAGAGCGCTGTCAACCTTGGCAGCCATTTTGGAATTATAAGAAAGGTTTTCTGTGGCGTTTGCACTTAAACTTAATCTCTCTCCCCAATTTTTAATTTCATCAGGAGTCTTAAGAGAAGTTTTTCCTTTGCCTCCGCACATAAAAACTCCTAGATTTTTTTCATCACCTCTTATTGCTTCTTTTAATGCAGCAGTAAGAATTGTGGTAAGACCCGATGCATTCCAGTCAAAAGCCAAAACAGTTCCCAGAGACTGGAACCAAACCGGGTCAGCCATTCTTTTTATAAATTCGTCCGGACCGTATTCTCCAGTCATTATTTCTACCACTTGTTTGCCAAGTTTTTTCATGCGCTCAAACAGCCACGCCGGGCATTTACCGTAATCAAGGCCGAATGTTGCGATACCTCGTTCTATCATAATAAATATTATAACATTAAAAATAAGATTGATAAATTTTATATTTATGTTATTATAAAATTGGAAAGCGAGGTGGTGTTACGAATAGAAATGTAAAAATCGCCCTGCTTCTCGCCTGCGCAGTTGAGTCGACACGAAGAACGTATGATAGGGCTGCTGATGCATATAACGATGCTCAGCGAGTCCAAAGGGAACATCTCGAGGGTCTCAACCCGGAGGTAAGGAGCGAAATCGACCGACTCGTCTCGCAGGCAAAAACAGGACAAAAAGAAGAATTGCTGGACCGAGAGATGATCGGTCTGGTCCAGTAGAAACAGGGGCCGTTGGATATCACGCCAACGGCCTCAAATTATTTTAATTTTAAAACTATTGATTTCTTTCTTTATGATGACCGGTCCAATCAGCCCTTGAAATGACCCTTGGAGGATTTTCTATTTCCGCCTCAATCATTTGTAAAATTTTTTCACGCGGAAATCCGTCTTTGCTTAATCTTTCTCCGCGTCTTAAATAATGACCATGGCTATGTTTATCAATGTTATATCTATTAAGTAATTCTGTTATTTCTAAATTTTTAAGATCTTGGCAAATTTTAATCGCCGTATCATAATTTTCTTCTTTAATTGCATTAATAGCATTTTTTAATTTAAGCATATTGCTGTAATTTACACAATATTTATTTTAAATAAACGAAAATCCCGTCGCTCGCGAGCGGCGGGACGTTTTTTTACATCGTACTCATTGGAGGCTCTGGGGTTTTGCTTTCTTCTGTCTTCATTATTGAAACACCTCCCTTTTTGCTGAAAACAAAAAGATAAAGAATTTCTAAGATACCGACAGTATTAATTACCAACAAAGCCACAAACCACCATTTATGTCCTGTTCTGGCAGACCTCCACAAAGCCCATCCCTTCCAAAAAAGAGACCAGGCAAGAATGACAAGAAAAAATCCCGTTGAAAGTCCCGCCATAAACGGGGTTTGTAAAAAACCCGGCAAATTTGTCATAAAATTATAATTTAATTAGATTATTAATAATTAATTCTTAACCCTAAACGACCTATTTTAGTATAACACTGTTTTATCTCTTGCTCCATTGTGGAGCTTTTCTTGCTTTTTTGAGGCCGAATTTTCTGCGTTCTTTCATGCGTGGGTCGCGCTTTAAGAATCCTTCGGGTTTGAGAGTTTTTCGCAACTCTTTATCTATTTTTGTGAGCGCCCGACTGATGCCGTGGCGTATTGCCTCTGCCTGCGAATGAATGCCTCCGCCGGAAACTTTTATAGTTACGCTCGGCTTCTGCGTCAATTTTATTTTTTTAAACGGCGCCTCAGCAATATGCTGGAGTTCTTTTGTGGCCAGATAAGTTTTAAAATCCTTTCCGTTTATTGAGATGGAAAGAGTTTTCCCGCCGGCATCTGGAAAAATTCTCACCCGCGCCACTGATGTTTTTCTTCTTCCCGCTGCCTCAAAATATTCTCGCCTCTTCGGCGAGTCCGCCGTTGAGGCGGATTTCTGCTTGCCTTTCTCCATATTATTCATTTATTACCAAATTTTTAATAATCTTTCTCTGGAGTCTGTTTTTGGGGAGCATGCCCATGACAGCCTTTCTGATTATAAAATTAATTCCCTTTCTCTCCAGCACCTTTTTTAAGGTTTCTTTTTTTTCTCCTCCCGGATAATGCGAATGGCGCCTGTAGGTTTTACCCATTGCCTTTTTCTCGCTGATTTTTATTTGCGAGGAATTTATTATTTTTACTTTTATTTGGGGCATTTTATTGGGAGTGAAATTTGGTTCTTTTTTCCCGCGCAAAAGAAGAGCTGTCTCTGATGCCAGCCGGCCAACTGCCTTATCCTTTGCGTCTAAAACATATTCTTTCTTCATATTAATTCTATTATCGCCATTTTACTGGCATCCCCTTTGCGTCTGGGCGCCTTGATAATCCGTGTGTACCCGCCGTTTCTTTCTTTGTATTTCGGCGCTATTTCTTTGATAAGTTTTTTTGCTGTTAATTGCCCGATTCTTGAAACAAGAATTCTGTAATTGGAAAGCCCTTCTTTTTTGGCGCGTGTTATCAGTTTTTCCATAAGCGGTTTTATTTCTTTTGCCCTGGCCTCTGTTGTTTTTATTTTTCCGCGTTTTGCCAGATTAAAAATAAGCGATTTCAAAAATGCCTTTCTCTGATTTTTCTCTCTTCCAAATTTTCTGCCTTTCTTTAAATGTCTCATGATTATTTTAGCGTAAGTCCGTAGTTGCCCAGAGCGCGCCTTATTTCCTGTATGGCCCTTTCACCCACACCTTTTAATTCGCGCAAATCATCCTCTTTTTTTCTGCTAAGGCCGCCAAGCGTTCTTATGCCTGCTTCGGAAAGCGCATTGAGCGTTCTTGATGAAAATTGCAGATCTTCCACTCTTATCTTTAAAATTTCCGTGTCCTCAACTTCTTCTTTCATTTCTTTTATCTTTTCCGCCTGGGCCTCGGCCATTTCTTCAAAAGGAATTTCTTTTTCCTGAAAGCCGATGACTGCTTTTAGGTGGCCTATCATTATCTCAATGGCCTTTTCCAGTGCCTCTCTTGGCGAGATGGAACCGTCAGTTTCTATAAAAAATTTCAGGCGATTATAATCTATTTTATCGCCGACACGCATATTTTCCACTTCGTAATTAACTCTTCTTATGGGAGTAAAAACAGCGTCCATGACAATGGTGCCTATCTCCACTTTTTCTTTATTGATATTTTCTTTGGCTACATAGCCAAGTCCTTTTTCCACAACCATTTCAACTTCCAATTTTGCGTTCTTGGCAGTGAGAGTGGCAATATGTTCGTTTTTATTTAATACTTCAACCTGCGACGGCGCTTCAATGTCTTTGGCAAAAACATCTTTTATCCCCCGGACCGAAAGTTTGATCTTTTGGGGATCGTCGCTGTGCAATTTAAATCTTATTTTTTTCAAATTTAAAAGAATGGTAATGACATCTTCTTTTATACCTTCTATTTTAGAAAATTCGTGTGGCATGCCCTCTATCTTTATGGAGGTAACTGCTGCGCCGGGAATAGAAGAAAGAATCACTCTTCTTAAAGAGTTGCCGAGAGTGTAGCCGTAGCCGGCATAACAACCCTCTATCTCATATGTTCCCTTATTACCCTCCTCTGAAACAATTTTTGGCTTTGACGGCATCATTATTTTGTAATCCATAAAATTATACTGTTGGTTTGCCTATAATTTCCGCCTCCTTTTTTTCTTTATCCAATTTTAGCCATGCGGGCGGATTGTAATTTTTTAATTTAAGGTCCAAATCCCTAAAAATTTTTTTTCCTAAAGACTGGGACCTTATTAAAATTTTTTGATTTATTTTTAAACGATACGACGGTATGTCGACTCTTTTCCCATCAATTAAAATATGGCCATGAGAGACGATTTGTCTTGCTCCTGACCTTGAATCGCTTAATCCCATCCTAAAAACAACATTGTCTAATCGTGATTCTAAAAGATTGACGGCATTACCCTCTTTTAGATAATTTTCAAACTGTCTGCCTCTAACGCCGTATGAAAATTTTAAACTTTGTTTTTCTCTAAGCTGTGTTCCGTATTCGGAAAGTCCTCTTGCACCGTGCTTACTTTTCTTTTTTCCAAGAATGCCCGGAGGATAGGGTTTTCTGGTAAAAGGGCATTTGGGACTAAAACACTTTTCTCCCTTGAGAAAGAGTTTTTTCCCGGCTCTTCTGCATTTTTTACATTTGTTATCTAACATAAAATCTTATACCCTGCGTGGTTTGGGCGGTTTGGGGCCGTTATGCGGAATCGGGGTTTCGTCGCGGATAAGATTTATTTCAAAACCCCGGCTACTGAAGGTTCTGACAGCCGACTCTCTGCCAGCCCCAACGCCCTTAATAACAACATCAATATCTTTAATTCCCATTGTCTTTGCTTTGTCAGCCAGAAGTTCAGCAACTTTTGATGCGGCAAAAGGGGTGCCTTTTTTCGCGCCCTTGAATCCCAGTGCTCCGCTTGATGACCACATTATGGTATTGCCTTTTTTGTCTGAGAGGCTGATGAGAGTATTATTAAAAGTTGACTGCACATTTAAAACAGCGCTGGTGATTTTTTTCTTCGGCATCTTGCTGAGCGACCGGGCCTTAAGCTCCTGGTCAACGACCGCTCCCTCTTTTGTTATAATTCGTTTTTTACCCATGCCAATTTTATTTGCGAGCGAAGTGAGCAATTATAAAATTGAGCACCCCGCCCCTCTCATTTTTATTTTTTACTTTTAATTTTTCAAAATATTTCATAATTTTTATTCCGTCCTCTTTGATAAAAATAACAGAAGAGAGGGCGGGGTAATGTTTGGCAACCACAATTTGTTCGCCTTTGGCTCCAAATCGTGGGCCAAGCCATTATGTCTTTTCCAATTTCCTTCTTCCACTGCCCATGGTTACTCTGACATTGCCTCTGTTTGTGCGGGAATTAGTTTTGGTTCTTTGTCCGCGCACAGGCAGTTTTCTTGAATGGCGCATACCGCGGTAGGCCTTAATTTCTTTTAACCTTTTGATATTAGAGGAAATTTCTCTGCGCAATTCTTCTTCTATTTTATATTTTTCCACAAATTCCCTGATAGAATTAGATTCTTTTTCAGATAAATCTTTTGCTTTTTTGTCTATGGAAATTTGCGCGCCTTTTAAAATTTCTTTTGCCCGCGTTCTGCCAATGCCAAAAACATAGGTTAATGCAATCTCCAGTCTTTTATTATCCGGTATGTTTGTTCCAGCGATACGCATGCCAATTTTATTTGCGAGCGAAGTGAGCAATTATAAAATTGAGCACCCCGCCCCTCTCATTTTTATTTTTTACTTTTAATTTTTCAAAATATTTCATAATTTTTATTCCGTCCTCTTTGATAAAAATAACAGAAGAGAGGGCGGGGTAATGTTTGGCAACCACAATTTGTTCGCCTTTGGCTCCAAATCGTGGGCCAAGCCATTATTATCCCTGTCTTTGTTTATGCTTGGGATTTTTTTTGCAGATGACATAAATACAGCCCCTGCGTTTGACCATCTTGCAATCCCTGCAAATTTTTTTAATTGACGCCTTAACCTTCATTTTATTATAAACGTTGAATTATTCTTCCTTTTGTTCCGCCGTATGGATCCATTTCTATTTTCACTTTATCGCCGACAAGAACTCTAATTTTATACATGCGCATTTTGCCGGCCAGGTAAGAAAAAATTTCCGCACCGTCATCCAGACGCACGCGGAAAGAGGCGTTCGGCAGCGCCTCGATCACAGTCCCTATAGCTGTTTTTTCAGACCTATCTGCCATTTATTTTGTTGTATTTAGATGATAGCAAAAGAGATAAAAGTTGTCAAATGGCTGTGTACAAAATATTAATATCTTTATAAGAATTATTTAAATAAAAATTAGCCAGTTCATTTCTTAAACCAAAAAGCATTGAACGCCAGCCGCGCCATTTATCATCATCTATAGAGGAATCAATAAGTTCCAGTCCCCTTTCGATGGCAGATAAAAATTTTTCTTGGTCTTGATTCTGCCAAGTTTTGGCGCGGGCAATCTCAGCGGCAATTGCTCCCATCTGCTGTCCTTTTGAAAATTTTTTCCAGCGTTCTAATTGCATAATAAATCTTTAATTATTTTTTCAACCCTTTGTTTTATTGCTGAATCCTGAATTTCCATTGACCTGTTATTTTCCATCGGCTTGATGTTAATAAGAGAATTATAATCAATTGACATATCTTTTCTATAGAGATTTGCGCCCCAGAGATTTTTTTGTTCAGAACTTTCTTTTTCCACAAGTTCTTCGGAACATTCAATATGAAATTCGCATCCGGCTGACAAAATATTTTTTTCTATATCAACCGTCATCTTTAAAACCGTGCCGTAAAAAGCATTAAAAAGCTTATCAAATTCTTCCTTCGAAATTTTCTCTTTGATAATCATATTAAATTTATAGCATGTTTTTTAAAAAACAAAAAGGCTCCGTAAGGGTTTGCCTTAAAAACAAACAAAAAAACACCACCCGATTTCTCGAGTGGCTCCATCTGGTTGAACCAGATAGAAAAAGAACTGCTTACTTTGTTTCAGCTCCCGGCGAATCGTTGTCGTGGCCGAGTTGCCGGCGGATGAAGAAAAAGTGGGTGGCAATTGGAAATAAAACTGCCACGATTTTGGTCAGGAAGAAAGTGGTGGTGGCGAACATTACCCCACCCACCAGTAATACTCCAGCAAAAGCGATTCCAGTCAGAGCAGCACTGCGAAATGTGGCACCGATCGCGTACAACAGGCCGGTGTAAAACTCCGCGATACAGGCCAGGGCAAGAGTCCCGGCCACAAATTCGTTGTCTCCGGAGTTGCCATACAAGCCGACAGCCACGAAAAGAATCATGAAAGTGATCCCTAAAACAACAAGGACCACCGGGTTTTGGTTCCTTGGTTGATTCATAACCTTACCTTTTCTCCTGCGATTTATGGCTCGCGAGGGGCCGATTTAAAGATCTTAATTCCACTTATATCATATATCAACCAAATTAAAAAGTCAAGCACAATTTGTGTTTGCCAAAATACGGCTTAAAATAAAGAATTTTTACTTGGTTTTTATTTCCAATTATTGAGAATTTCTATTGCTTTGTCCATTTGGGGGTCTTTGTTTGCGGTGGCGTCTTTATCGGTAATTTCCACTTTGTAATCCGGCTCAAGGCCTTGGTCTGAAATTGATATGCCATTGGGTGTCAGCCATTTGGCAATGGTAAGTTTTAACGACGTGTCCGAGGTAATTGGAAAAAGTTCTTGTACCGAGCCCTTGCCGAAAGTTTTTGCGCCAACAAGTTTTGCCTTGCCGTGTTCTCTTAAGGCGCCTGACAAAATTTCTGAGGCAGAGGCGCTTCCTTCATTTACTAAAATCACAAACGGCAAATTTTTAAACATGTCATAGCCCTTGCTTCTGAAAATTGTTTCGTCTCCAGTAGAAAATTTTTCTCTGGCAACTACATCGCCGATTGGTAAAAACCAGCTGGCCATATCAACAGCTGCTTCCAGATATCCGCCCGGATTATTACGTAGATCGAGAACTAATTTGGTGTTGCCGGATTCTATAAACTGGCGCAGGGCACTTCTAAATTCATTGGCTGAATTTTCGGAAAAGCTGTAAAGTTTGATGACAAAAATGCCGTCTGATTTTGTTTCAGTGTCAATTATTGGAATTTTGATAATGTCTCTTGTTATTGTTAAATCAACCGGTTTACTGCTGTTTTTATGAAGTATATTGAGCTTGACAGTTGTGCCGACATCGCCTCTTATAAGCGAGGCTGCCTGGTCTGCCATCATGCCTTCTGTTGTTTTATCATTGATTTTTAAAATGGAGTCGCCGGATTTTATTCCCGCTCTTTCCGCTGGTGTGTTTTTCAAGGGCGATACAACAATCAAAATGCCGTTTTTGACGCTTATCTCCATTCCCACTCCAGCAAAGTTTCCCTTAAGTTCATCGTTAAATGCCTTATTTTCCTGCGGAGGGAAGAAAGTTGAATATGGGTCTCCCAAAGAACCCACCATCCCTTGTATGGCACCCCAGACCATTTTTTGCCTGTCAGTGCTGGAAGCGGAAACATATTTTGATTCTACTGTGTTCCATGCGCCCCAAAACGGAGAAAAATCAATATTTTCTGGGCCAGAGGCCGGGCTTTGTTTATTTAAAATGCCAACAACCCTTTCCATGGCCGGCCGGTTGGCATAACCAAAAAGAGCGCCACCAGAAAAAACAGCCGCAAGCAGAATAATTGCGGCAAGCAGGGAAATTATTCTTTTTCTTTTTTCCATAGCTTCCATTATACACAAGAAAAAGATATAATCAAAATAAAGACATGCTTTCCACTTACAAGCATAAAAATTTAACCTGGGTAGATCTGGAAGACCCGACAGCAGATGAGGTCAAGTCTTTGATGCAAAAATATTATATTCATCCAGCTGTGGCAGAAGAACTTCTTAAACCCACAATAAGGCCGAGGGTGGATGCTTATAAAAATTTTATATATCTTATTCTTCACTTCCCCATTTTTGACAACAACAAAAAAACATCAATAAGTTATGAGGTTGATTTTGTAATGGGCAAAAATTTTCTTATCGCCGCCCATTACAAAGAGATTTCTCTTTTTCATGAAATAACAAAACTTTTTGAGGTTGGGTCTATTTTGGGCGAAGAACAACTTGTAAAAAACAGCGGAGTTTTGAGCACTTTTATAATTAAACAGCTTTATGAATTTGCCCTAAGGCAGCTGGACCATATTCAGCTCAAAATAAACGACATAGAGGAAAATATTTTTAAAGGCCACGAAAAAGAGATGGTCGCATATATTTCTTATCTGCGCAGGGATACGCTTGATTTCCAGCGCGCCATCCACAGCCATGAATCTATTTTGAATTCTTTTAAAATTATCGGAGAAAAATTTTTCAACAAAGATTTTGTTCATTATGCCAACGTTATTCTTGGCAATCTTGACCGGGTCAAGACGCTGATGGAAAATTGTGTTGCCACTATTGAATCTTTGCACAATACAAACGATTCTCTTTTGACAGATAAGGTTAATGACATCATGAGAACTCTGACCATTGTTTCTTTCATCACCTTTCCGCTCATGCTTTTTGCCGCGCTTTTTGGAATGAGCAATCTTATATCAACGCCCATTGTCGGCATGAAAGGCGATTTTTGGATAATTACCGGCATAATGTTTGTCTCAGCATCATCTCTCTTATTTTTCTTCAAACGCAGAAAATGGATATAAAAATTTACAATACGCTTTCTGGCAAAAAAGAAATTTTTAAGACACTTGAAAATAATAAGGTGAAATTTTACCAGTGCGGGCCCACGGTTTACTGGACACAGCATATTGGTAATCTGCGTGCAATGACAATGGCTGATATAATTAACCGTTTTTTAAGATATATTGGTTATGATGTAAATTTTCTTCGCAATTATACTGATGTCGGGCATTTGACCAGTGATTCTGACGAAGGCGAGGATAAAATGGATGTGAGCGCTACGAAAGAAAAAATTTCTCCCAAAGAAATTGCCGATAAGTATATAAAAATTTTTGAACAAGATACTGCTGAACTCAATAATCTTGAACCAAATATCAAGTCCCGAGCAACGGAAAATATTAACGAAATTTTAGAGATGATAAAAATTTTGTTTGATAAAGGTTTTGCATATCAGACAGATTTGGCAATTTATTTTGATGTATTAAAAGCCAAAAATTATAATCGTTTGTCCGGCCAAATTTTGGAAGAACAAAAAACAGAACCAAACGACAAAAATAAAAAGTATCCCGCTGATTTCGCTCTCTGGTTTTTTAAAAAAGGCAAACACGCCAATGCTTTGCAAATATGGCCTTCAGAATGGGGTGAAGGATTTCCTGGCTGGCACATTGAATGTTCGGCAATGATAAAAAGATTTTTAGGAAAAACAATTGATATTCACATGGGCGGAATTGAGCATATTCCCATTCACCACACAAACGAGATTGCCCAAAGCGAGGCAGTAAATGACGGGGTACCCCTTGCAAATTACTGGGTGCACAACGAACATCTTTTGGTTGATGGTAAAAAGATGGCCAAATCCGAAGGCACTGGTTTCAGTCTGGCAGAAGTTAAAGAAAAAGGATTTGACCCGCTCGCCCTGCGCTATTTTTTCCTGCAGGCGCATTACCGCTCAAAACAAAATTTTACATGGCAGGCATTGAAGGCGGCAGAAAACGGATTAAAAAATTTATATAGTGAAATACGAGAATTAAAAAATAGTGTCGGAGAGGTAAGCGAAGAATACAAAAATAAATTCATTGATGTTATTTCCGACGATTTTAACACCCCACAGGCCTTGGCAGTAGTTCAGGAATTATTAAAATCAGACTTATCTGATGACTTAAAGATGGCGACTCTATTAGATTTTGACAAAGTTTTAGGTTTAAAAATTGCTGAAAATATTGCGGAGCAGCCAGAAAAAATTCCGCAAGAAGTTATAGAGCTCGCGGAAAAACGTATGGCATTGCGTAAATCAGGCAATTGGCAGGAAGCCGACAAATTGCGCCAAAAAATCAAAAATCTTGGTTTTGAAATAGAAGATACAGAAAAAGGATTTGATATTACGCGTGCTCTAGGGCAAGGCCGATGATTTCCCGCGCCAGTTTTTCTGCTGCGTCTGGTTTTACAAATTTTTTAGCGACCCCGGACATTTTTTTCATTTTTTCTTTATCTCCCAAAATTCTTTCTATTTCAACCCGCAATACGCTGGGCGAAAGATTTGATTCTTCTATAACATCAGCAGCGCCAAGCGAGGCATAGCTAAATGCGTTTTCTTTCTGATGATTCTGGGCTGAATTTGCCAAGGGAATCAAAATAGACGGTAGGCCTGATGCGGCAATTTCAAAAATAGAGGCAGAACCAGCTCTTGCCACTACAATGTCGCTTGCGCCGTAGGCCATTCTCATCATGGATAAATCTAAAAACCCAAAAACTTGATACCGCGATTTGAATTCTGAATTTTCCAGAATAACATCAGCCCTGCCTTTGACATAGTCAAAATTTTTTTTGCCCGCCTGATGAATGATTTGGTATTTTTTTACCAGCTCGCTGATTATATCCAAAAAATTATCGTTTATTCTCTGCGAGCCCTGGGAACCGCCGAAAATCATAATGACAGGCGTGGCTTCCTCAAGTTTAAAAAATTCTTTTGCACCGATTTTTGCCGGCACAAGCAGTTCTTTCCTTACCGGATTGCCTGTGAGGGCTGTTTTTTCTTTTGGAAAATATTTTATTGTCTGAGGAAAAGATATGGCGATTCTCTTGGCGAATTTGGCTGACCAGCGGTTTACTCTGCCGGGCACAGTGTCTGATTCATGGATAATCAATGGTATGCCCAAAATTCTAGCTACAAAAACAACAGGAAAGCTGGCATAACCACCCTTGCTGAAAATGACATCAGGAAAATCAAGATAAATGCTCCAGAGGGCCTTTAATAATCCGATACCTGTTTTAAAAACATCAATAATATTTAAAAGAGAAAAATACCTTCTGATTTTTCCCGCGGGAATTTTTTTAAATCTTATGCCCTTTTGCAAAAGCAGGTTTTCGTCATAGGGCGAGTCAGAGGCAAAAACAATTTCCACTTTGGCGATTTTTTCCTGTTCGGCAATAGCATTAAGCGCATCAGCCACAGCCATCAACGGAAAAAAATGTCCGCCCGTTCCCCCACCTGCTAACAAAATTTTCATATTGATATTATATATTATTTAAAGACTTTAAACAAAACTTATCAACTTTTTAAGTTCTAATTTAATTTTTAAAATTAACGCACCTGTGACCGATCGGCCACAAACACGTAAATTTTATTAAATATGTTTTTAATATTTTTTTAATAAATCTTAAATTTTAATTTAAATTGTTCATCATTTGTAAAAGAATCTGTTCTTAAGAATTTTACATAGGGTCTAATTTCAAATACTTCTACAATAAAATCAATTTCATCCTCGCATTCGTAAGGATGAACAAAAACGCTTTTCTGTAATTCTTTAAAACCAAGATCTTTAAGTTTGTTTCTTAATGCAAATCTGGCTGCCCTCTTCTTTTCCGGAATATCAAAAATAACTATTCTCCATTTGCCATCCCACTTATCTGGTTTTTTAATTTCCATTTCGTCAATTTTAAAAATTAACGCTCTCTTTCTTCCCTCTTTTGTTAAGACAACTTCTACTGTGCCATCATTTAGTTCTTTATAATCAACGATTCTATTGTTATAAAATTCGCGGACAGCATCCAATAATTGTCTTCTTTTTATATCTTTCCATTCTTTGGGAATAGTTTTCAGTACCTTAAAATATCTTTTGGGTGTTTTTGACATTCCTAACGCCAAACCCGCCAAAAGCAAAAGTAGAATTTTTTGTTTCGTTTCGCTTTTTATTTTTATAGCCATAATGATATTTTATTCTTAATTATATCTTAACATTAAATTAACGCATTGGCGACCGATCGGTTGTGAATACGTTAATTTTTTATTTTTTTAATTTCTGTTTTTGATTATAAAAAGAAAAAACCCCGACGCGCTTTCACGGTCGGGGGCCTGTATCACGTCAGGCTCGGAGCGTTGAGGTTCAATCGATGAGTGTCAATGTCAAAATTTATGTAATAAAAATACGGCTAAATAAAGCCGTAAAATTACGCATTACTCGTTACGCATTACTGATTACTCCGATGTTTTGAAATATTTAATAATACTCCAACCTCTGCCAAAGCCACGGCCATTGCTGAACCGCCCTTGCTCACAAAAATTAAGGGAATGCCGGTTAAGGGCAAAATGCCGAGCATTGCCGCAATATTTACCAGCGATTCCGTAATTATCAGTATAACAATTCCAGCGCCAAGCAGTCTACTAAAATCATCAGGAGCTTTCAGGGCAATGGAAAATCCTCTGTAAAGAAAAAACAATAAAATGCCCAGAAGCGCCACTGCGCCGACAAAACCGAATTCCTCGGAGAAGACCGAAAAGATGGAGTCGCCTATCGGTTCCGGCAAATAATTAAATTTCTGCACGCTCATGCCGAATCCCCTGCCGAATATTCCCCCTGAGCCGATGGCAATAAGCGACTGCCTCAATTGATAACTTATGCCCTTGGGGTCAAAAGAGGGGTTAAAAAAAGTTATCACTCTGTTCATGCGGTACGGTTCTATCAAAACAAGAATATAAAGAAGCAAGGCGCCAAAAAGAATAATAAGGGCAATGTGCGACAGCTTGCCTCCGGCAATAAAAAAAATAATCATGCTTGTTATGGCAATCACGCCCAATGTGCCCACGTCCGGCTCTTTGATGAGAACGGCAGCAACCAAGGCAGTCATTATCAAAAACGGCACAAGCCCGGACTTAAAAGATTTTATCTGGGTTTTTTTTGAGGCCAGCCATGAGCAAAGATAAACAACAAAACCGAATTTTAAAAGTTCTGACGGATGGAAAGAGAATGAACCGATGTTTATCCATCTTGTGGCCCCGCCGTGGCTGAATCCTATACCAGGTACAAAAACAAGAAGAGTGAGAAGAAAAGTAAAAATAAAAAATGGCAGGCTGAATTTCTGCCACATCTTATAATTTATGTGTGATGTTATCAAAAGAAGAATGCCTCCTCCGACAATGCCGAATAAAAACTGCTGGATGAGCGTTTTATAATAACTGCCATTACTGCTGCTTAAAAGCCCCATTGAAGCGGAACTTAAAATTATAAATCCGGCCAAAGCCAGAATAATCACCGTTCCCAAAAAAATATTATCAGCCCTTTCTCTCTTCATAAAATAAAATTATTTTTTGAGAACTCTTCCGTTCAGTTGGCCTGTGAAGTTCCCGTCTTTTATACTGATTTTGCCATTGACCAAAACAGCATCAATGCCCTCAGCGTATTTAAAGGGATTTTCGTAAGAGGCCGAGTCGTTTATTTTTTCCGGATTAATAACAACGACATCAGCCCGATTCCCGGACTTTAATACTCCCCTGTCTTTTAGCCCCAAAATCTGTGCCGCTAGGCCTGTCATTTTGTAAATTATTTTTTCCCAGGTCAAAATACCTTTTTCTTTGACCAGCCACTGGATGGCGCGGGGAAAGGCGCCGAAAGAACGCGGGTGGGGCAGGTCAGATTTTTGATATTTAAAATTAGATGTCTGATATCCCACTCCGTCAGAGGCAACAGCGCTGAAATCTTCCTGGGCTATCAGTTCAACATTTTCCGGAGAGATTGCTTCATTAAAAACAGAAACGCGGAAATTATTTGTTTCCAGAAGATTCAAAATTATTTCCTCGTTGTCCAATCCGGTTTCCTGCGAGATTTTTTCTATGGTCTTGCCTGCTACGTTTAATTCTTTTGAAGCAGAGGCGATTATAATTTTGTCATAATGCAAAGTAAGTTCCTTAATATAGTCTTTAAGATTTTGTCTTCTTGAATCATCTTTTAATTTAATAATATTCTGCGCCTCTGAGACAGGCAGTTTTCTGAACCATGACGGTAGAAACATAAAGAGGCTGGAGCCGGTTTTTGTGTAGGGAAAGAAATCGCAGGTGATTTTTTCATTATCCAGCGCCTGCGCCCTCTTTATCATTTCTATAGCCCCAGTCATAAATTTCCAGGAATTTTTTCCTAATGTTTTAAAATGGGTTATGTGCATTTTTGTTTTTGTTTTTTTGGAAATGGTAATGGCGCGGGAAATGGCAGGCAGAATATTTTCTCCCTCGTCTTCAAGGTGGTGTTTTAAAATTGCCTTGTGTTTTTTTAAGACGCTGAAAATTTCTGTCAGGTCTTCATCTTTAAAAAGTCGGACGTTGGCCAGACCGAAATTTGTTGAGACACCGAAGGCGCCTTCCTCAAGGGCGTTTTCCAAAAGCAGTTTTATCTGCTGGATTTCTTTTTCTTCGGGAATTTTCATCTCTCTGCCCAAAACAGACTGCTCAACGGTGTTAAAACCGACAAGAGTGGCGAAATTTACGCCGATTTTTTGCTTTGATAATTGTTCCAGAAATTCTTTCATTGTCTGCCAGTTGATATTTATCTGGGAAATATCAGTCCAGCGGCCGATTTCTCTAAGAGAATCTTCCCTAAAAACCGGAGCGAGAGAGGAACCGCAATTTCCGCCCAAAATAGTGGTGATGCCTTGATAGAGCAAGCTTTCCTGCGGTGGATATTTGAAAAGTGTCCAGTGAGTGTCGGAATGGTTTGTTAAATCAATAAAACCCGGGGCAATATATTTTCCCGTGGCGTCAATAATTTCATCAGCGTCAGTTCCAAGATTTCCAATATCTTTAATTTCGTCTCCGGAAATGCCAACATCAGCATTTTCAATCTTCCCGCCCAATCCGTCCAGCACAGTTCCATTCTTAATTAAAACATCATACTTTGCCATTGAGATAATTATAACACAGAGATTTAAATTTTTTTACAAATACGATAACGGGTTTAGGTAACTGCTTATGGAGCCTAAAGGAATTGTGTATATTCTGCCCTTGCAGACAGTGCTTTCACGCTGGCTGACTTGGGTGCCTGCTGTGGCGCGAACTTCAAAATGCAGATGCGGGCCAGTAGAGGCGCCTGTGTTTCCGCTGTATCCGATTAAATCTCCCCTAGCTACAATCTGGCCCTTTGCAACTTTTATATAAGAAAGATGTCCGTAAACCGTTGAAAGTCCGTTGCCGTGGTCAATCATTATCCATTTGCCGTAAGAGGCGCTAGGGCAAGTAATATCAGTGTCGCCTAGCCCAACAATTTTTCCTGAGCCTGCTGCTAAAATTTCCGTGCCAACTGGCGCACGAAAATCCAGGCCCTTGTGCTCCCCTGTTTTATAAAGCTGTGGATTGGCTGTTGCGAACGGCGTGTTGCCGAAATATTGGGTGATGCAAAAAATATTTTTAAGGTCAGTGAATTTTTTGCAGGCCAGCATTTTTTCGTCTGTGAAGGGCCAGGCCAAAACTCCGCTTCCAGCCCTGGGAATGCTGTTGGGGTTGATCTGAATCTGGATTTTTGCCTCAATGTCGCCGATTTCTTTTTCCAGTTCGTCGCGCAGTTTTATCATTTGCGCCATCTGCTTTTGATAATTTGTTTGCTGATTTTTAGTTTCTGTTAAAAGCTGGTTCTTGGATTTTTTATTTATATCAACAAGCTTGTTCTGGTCGGAAAGTTTTGATTTGTACTGTTCCAGGTTCTTTTTTTCTTTTTCTTGAGATTGTTTTTCATCTTCAAGAGATATTTTAAGGTCTTTCAATTCCGCAAGGTTGGCATTAATCTCTTTTTGAAAATTATCCATTTTGTCTATATCATTAAAAAAATCAGAAAAATTCTGCTGGGCAAGAACAATTTCCACAACAGAGGTTTTATCAGTATCATTAATATTTTTAATAGCCTCGCTTATTACCAGAAGCTTTTTTTGTATATCCTGTTCTTTTTGCAATATCTGTAAACCCAGCTCCTGAATATTAAGCTTGGCTGTGTCAATTTTTTTTTGTGTCAGAGAAATATCTTTCTGGAGTTTTTGTTTCTGGAGATTTAATTGGCTGATTTGATTTTTAAGTGTGTTGGCCAGAGATGAATTTTGGTTTATCTGTTCCTGCAATTTATTTATTTCCGCCTGAATAGAATCAATCTGCTTGTTTTTCTCGCCTATCTGCGCCTGAAGTTCGTCAATGGTGGCGGAAAAAGTCGGAGTAACGCGTAACGCGTAATACGTAACGAGTAATATTGCTGCAAATATTAAAATTTTTTTAATTTCGTTTCTCATTCAATCTTTTATTTTACCAAAAAATGGGAAAATTTTATACTTGACAGGAAAAACAATGGGTGTATAATATGAGTGGAGGACTGACGAAAATGCGCTTTGTAGATTATTTGTTAGAATCGTGCGGGGAGTCTCTTAAAAAACACTTTAATCCAGATAATTTGGCCGAGATGGCAGGACGATTGTTGGCGTGGATTATTCTTTTGCCACTTTTGGCCCTGTTCACTCTTTGGTTCTGGAATATGTTAGGCCCGCAAGTCTTTGGCGTGGCCAAAATAAATTATATTCAGGCAGCATATCTTCAGATTATCTTGCAAGTTATTTCTTTGTTCATTAGGGTGCTTTAATCAAATTCGTAACGTTTTTAAGCCCCCGCTTCGGCGGTGGGCCTTTTGTTTTCTAAAACCTCACCCCGCCTACAGCACCCCTCTCCTATTAAGGAGAGGGGTTAGGGGTGAGGTAATTTTCTACCCTATCAATGTTATGACCATGCCGATGACCGCCAAAACCACGCTGATTATCCAGAAACGCATTGTCACTTTGTAAGACGGCCAGCCGATTGCCTCAAAATGATGGTGTATTGGCGCCACCCTAAAAACTTTTTTGTGAAAATATTTTTTGGAGACTATTTGTATTATAGCGGAAGCAGAAGCAGCTACGAGCAGAAATGCAATAATGGGCAGAACCGCCACTGCGTTTGTCAGAAAGGCCACAACCGTAAGCGCTGTAGTCAAGCCAATCATACCTGTCTCTCCCATATAAAATCGAGCCGGCGGAATATTAAACCATAAAAAAGCCAGCAAACTTCCTGTGATAACTCCGCAGAAGGTTGCAATGTCAATTTGGTTTTGGAAAAAGGCAATGCCGGCGTAGGCTGCAAAAATTGAGCTCATAATTCCGCCGGACAAACCGTCTATGCCGTCAATAATTCCGCCGGAAAAAATTCCCAGCATCACCATCATAAAGAACGGCACAAAAAGCCAGCCCAAATATAATTCTCCAAAAAACGGAATATCAACAAAATTCATTTCCAGTTTGTAATAAAACCACATTGCCACAATGGCGCCGATTGCCAAAACAACAAGAATTCTTAAGCTTTTTGACAGACCATTGGCAAAAAGTTTACCCCCTTTTTTATTCTGAAAAATCTGAAGCAAATCGTCTGCAAGTCCCACAATGGCCGAGCCGACAAGTACAAAAAGAGGAAGCCATGTCTGGTTTTTGCTTAAAAAATTTAATTTTTGAGTCAGGTCATCTGGAAAAATTTTATAAATTGCAAACATTAACAAACAAACAAGAAGCGTGGAAACCCAGATAATCATTCCACCGATACGGGGGGTATTGAGCTCTCCGTGCTCATTATGAATTTTTTTAAACTCCTCGCTTGTGTCTTCTAGGCTACGCGAACCCTTTTTCCACATTTTGTATTTATAAAAATAATGAGTGAAAAGCGGTGTTAAAAAAATTGCCAAAAAGAAAGCAAAACTCGACAAACCAAAAACCTTTAAAACATTTAAAATCATAATTTTAAATAATTAAACGTTGCCTCCATTAATTTTTTAACGTCTGTGAATCTGCCCTCCTGCGACGAGCCAAGGACAACTATAGCGATCGGCCGTCCCATGCCCGCCTCAAAAACAATTGCTAAATTTCCGCCTGCCAAATCTGTCAGCCCGGTTTTTGACGCCACAAGCAAAGTGGTGCTGGTGGCATAGGGATTGGTGTTGTAATCGCTGTCCGCTGTTGTCTGCTCAAAAATATCAGAGTCGTTTTTTATTGCATAAGTCAAAATTTTTATTACATCAGAAGCAGAACCATAAGCGCCGGCAATATTATCATTTATATCAAGTCCGGTTTCGTTCAAGAAATAAGTCTGGTTCAGACCGAGTTCTTCCGCCTTTTTATTCATCTCTCCCACAAAATCATTCGGGCCCAAAAAATTTTGCGTTTCAATTGCAATAGCTGTTGCAGCCTCGTTTGACGAGATAATTAATGCTTTGTTTATTTTATCTGAAAGATTTTTAAAGTTTCCATCAGGCATTAATTCTTTGGCGGTAATAACAGTCATAATTTTGGTGAGGCTTGCGAGCGGAAGCTGGGCTTCCGGATTCAATTCAAAAATCGGCCTGTTATTAATATAGTCAAAAACAATGGCAGATTTCGCTTCAAGATTAAGATTGCTAAACGGACTTCCCGTTACTGGCAATCCTTGTTCATACGAAGGATTTAAAATCTTGGGATAAAAAATTCCCAAAAACAAAATTGCTGTTATTGCAACTGTTAAAATTGTTTTAAAATTTTTCATTATGACCCCTACGGGAATTGAACCCGTGTTTCCGCCGTGAGAGGGCGATGTCCTAGCCGCTAGACGAAAGGGCCTTACACTATCTATTTAACCATTCTTTATCCTGGCGCACAAGAAGTTCGTTTTTTTGCTCCGGGTGCGCCATTATTTCCTCGATTATTTTTTCCATTCTCATTGATTGAGACCCTTTTACTAAAATCAAATCCCCTTCTTTTATTTTTTCCTGAAGCAGAATTTTTGCCTCGTCAGGAGTTGAAAAAGAAAAAACATTGCTTCCACGAAATCCTGTTGTTATTGCCTCGTCAGCAATAAATTTCGCCCGCGGTCCTACTGTAAAAAGTAAGTCAGCGCCCTTTTCTTTTATTAATCCGCCGATTTTTTTATGCTCGTCAATGGTAAATTTTCCCAGCTCCAGCATATCGCCTAAAACCGCAATTTTTCTTTCGGCAGGCAATTCCTTAAGAACATTTAATGCCGCGCTAACGGCAATGGGCGAAGAATTATAAGTATCATCAATTATGAAAGAATTTTTCACTCCGTCTATTAAATTCATTCTTCCTAACGGTGGTTTGAATTTTGAGAGCGATTCCACCGCCTCAACCAAATTTATATTCTGCGAAAGCCCAACCGCAATGGCGCCAAGCGCAGTGTAAACAAATTGTCTGCCAAGAGCATTGTTCATTCTCACAGGAATTATATTGCTTTTGTAATCAAGCTTAAAATTGATGCCGTCCGGAGAAATATTGTAATTGGAAGCGGAAAGGTCAAATTGATTATCGTCAAATCCATAGATAATAGTTTTGGCTTTTGTTTTGCTTTTTAAATTATATACAAGTTTGTCGTCCCCATTTAAAATGGCGCAGCCGTTTTCATCAAGGCCGTCTATAATTTTTGATTTTTCTTTTTTCAAACCGTCGGGGTCGTTAAAAAATTCCACATGAACCGGCATTTCGCCAAATGTTGTGATAACCGCAACGTCTGGTTTTGCAAGAGAAACAAGAAAATCCATGTCGCCGGGCCTTGAAACGCCCATTTCCAGAACAAGCCACTGGGGATAGTGTTGTGTTTTAAAAATAAGCGCAAGCCCCTTTATTAAAATTTCCAGCCAGCCAAAAACATTATTCCAGGCGCTTTTGGCGCCGATAATGGTAAGAGGCACGCCCAGCTGGCTGTTATAGCTTTTTTCGCTTTTGCGCACATTGAATTTAGAACCCAGAACAAGAGCAATGGCGTCTTTTAAAGAAGTTTTGCCAACGCTTCCGGTAACAGCCACTATCTTCGGCTTATATTTTTTAAGTATGAGTTTGGCCTCAATTCTCAAAAAAAACACAACAATATTTTTTAAAATAGTTTTAATCATTTTTATCTATCCGGCGCTATATTATAATAGTTTATCAGAAACTTGGTGATGTTTACAAATGGTTTGGTTAGAGAATGCGAGGCCAGGCTTACACCCTGAGGTCGGACGGTAAAGAGAAAAACAAAAAATTTCGGGTCAAAGGCCGGAAAATATCCGAAAAACGAATGCAGGTACTGGCCTTCCTGATAACCTTTCTGACCTTCGGCTGTCATCTGCGCCGTGCCTGTTTTTGCCGCGATTGAATAATGGTCCATTTTATACGTTCCACCCAAAAGTCCTTTGTCAAAAACATTAACCAGCATCCGGCTCATTTCTTCTGTTGTTTCTTTTTTGAAAATTTGGGCTTTGATTTGCGGTTTTGTTATTTGGTTTTTACTGCCGTTTAATTTTATTTCTTCTGTCACATAAGGCCGGACAAGATATCCGCCATTGGCCAAACTGGAGAGCGCTCTAGCCATTTCTATAGGAGTGACTGCAATTCCCTGGCCAAAAGATGCTGTGGCATATTCAATATCGCGCGGACTGGTCAGGACATTGGAAATTTTTCCGGAGACTTCTCCAGGCAAATCAATACCTGTTTTTTCTCCAAACCCCGCACTGGCAAGATATTTGGCAAATTCCTGCTTGCCCAATTGCTGCATGGCAAAAACTGCGCCGGTGTTGATGGAATAACTTAAGACATCCTGCATTGTTGATAATCCCCTCGCCTTATTATCAAAATTTTGAATTTTTTGCCCGTTGAATTCAACTGCGCCGCTGTCATAATAAGTGGTTGATGCTGTTATTTTCCCTTCATCAAGCGCTGCTCCAAGAGTTATCGGCTTCATTATAGAGCCAAACTCAAAAACATTTTCCACAAGAGGATTGATAAATAGCGAAAGATTTTTATTTTCTCCATAGCTGTTGGGATTAAAATCAGGTTTTGCGGACATGGCTATAATTTCTCCGGTCTTTGGGTCCATAATAATTCCCCCGGCCAACTCTCCCTTATATTGCACCATTATTTTTTCCAGATTTTTTTCCAGAACTGCCTGGACAGACGGCTCAATACTCAAAACAACATCTCCTATTTTATTTTCGCCAATAATCGCCCCCTTTATGTCGGTAAAAAGTGCGGCAAAAGAATTAACAAAACCATTTTCACTCCCTCTTTTTAAAATGGAATCATAAAATTTTTCCACACCGTATCTGCCGTTTAATGTGTTGTTGTCGTATCCCACAAAACCCAAAACGCGCGAGGCAAGATTATTTCCGGGATAATACCGCCAGGTTTCTGAATAAAGACTGACGCCTGGCAATGTGAGATTTTTTATTTTATTAGCGTCATCGTCTTCTATTTTATGGGCCACAGTTTCGTAAGAATCATTTTTTTTGCTGGCCCGGCTTATAAAATCGTTTTTATCCAACGTTATAATTTGAGATAGTTTTTGATAGATGTTTTCAATGTCCTTTATTTTTTCTGGATTTATTACCAATTGGAAACCATTTTTTATTGATGCCGCAGAGATGAGTTGATTGCCCTTATTTTTAAAAAATATTTCACCGCGGTCAAAATAATTTTCAGCCGGAGCCACATATTGCTGGCTGGCAAGGTCTTTGTAATAATATCCCCGGACAACCTGAACAAAAAAAAGCCTTGTCGTTAAGACAAGAAAAAAAATAAAAATTAAAAAATAAATGATGCGGACGCGGGTTTTAAAACTGTCTTTCATGGGCCTGAATCTTACTTCTTGGCCACGACATCTTGTCTTATAACATAATCAATGTTTCCTTTTTGTTCGTAAAAGCCCAGGGTTTTTGCGTAGTCAGCGTCAAATCGGCCTATAATATTCAGGTATTGGTTTTCCAGTTTTTGGGATTCGTTGTTTATCGTTTGCAGGGTTTTCTGGTTTTTATTTGTTTCTACGACGCTGAAAACAGCCGAATTTACAAAATAAAGATAAAGTCCGGCAGTTGAAATTATGCAGGTTAATAATATTCTGAATATTAATTTATGGTTAAACAGTTTTATCATTTTTTTCTATGGCCCTTAATTTTGCGCTTCGCGAGCGGGGATTTATTTTTTTCTCTTCCCAGCTCGGGGTAATCGGCTTTTTTGTCAAAATTTTTCCTTCGCCCGTTGAATTTTTGTTTTTATAAAAGTTCTTAACTATTCTGTCCTCTAAAGAATGGAATGATATAACAACCATTCGGCCGTTATTTTTTAAAATTTTCCACCCTGTTTCAAGTCCTCTCTCCAGCGCTCCAAGTTCGTCGTTGACTGCTATTCTTATCGCCTGAAATGTACGCGTGGCGCAGTTGATGGTTCGCGAGTTGCGGTAATTTCTTGGAACGTTCAATCTTATTATTTCTATCAGTTCTCCTGTTGTGAGAATCGGGCTTGCGCCCCTTTTTTCTGCAATCCCTCTGGCTATGCGCCGGCTGTATCTCTCCTCTCCGTATTTAAAAATCAAATCCGCAATTTCTTTCTCGCTCCAGTTATTGATAATCTCCTGCGCAGTAAGATCGCCTGGCTGGAGATTTTGCTTTAGCGTCATGAGCAGGGGTTCGTCTTTTTGAAAACTGAATCCCCTGCCAGAATCTTCCAGCTGCAACGAACTTATTCCTAAGTCAAACAGAATCGCATCCACCTTGTCCGCCGATGAGGCGGAAACTAATTTATCTAAATCTCTGAAATTTCCGTTAATCAAAATTGCATTTTCTCCTAAATCAAGTTTTTCTATCATGCTTGAGTCTTGGTCTATGCCTATCAACTTGCCACTCGCGCCGATTTTCTCTAAAATTTTTTCTGCGTGTCCGCCTCCGTCAACAGTGGCATCTATTGCAATATCACCCTCTTTAAGATTTAGATATTCTATTGCTTCTTTTAAAAGAACAGGTTTGTGCATTTTAATACGCTCCGATCTCTCCCATTTTTTCTGCCAGCATATCAGTATCTTTTTCTAATCTGGTTTTGTACTCCTCCCAATTCTCTTCATTCCAGATTTCCAGTCTTTTGTGAACTCCGACAATGACAGCTTTTTCTTTTAATTCGGCAAATGTCTTAAGCTGGTCTGATATTAAAATTCTGCCCATGGCGTCAATCTCAACTTCGTTTGCTCCTGACAGGAAAAGGCGGACGAAATTTCTTGTGTCAGCCGAGCCGGTCGGCAACTGGCTGAGTTTTTCGGCCACCTTTTCCCATTCAGCCATTGTGTAAACAAAAAGGCATTTATCCTGGCCTTTGGCAATTACTGCTTTGTCTCCTATTTCTTTGCGAAATTTGGCCGGGATAGCCACTCGCTTTTTGGGGTCTAAATTATGTTTGTATTCGCCAATAAGCATATTATTCAGTGGTTTAATGGAGTTATCCACAGTTTCCACAGTTTTATCCACTTATCCCCACTTCCCTTACACTATACCCCACTTCCATTACATATCAAAACAAAACAAAACAAAAACCTGTGGAAAACTCCCACAGGTCATTTTTCTTATAATTTATAGTTTTACTTTTTCGGTCTCAATGTCGGAAAGAGTATCACTTCGCGGATGTTTTTGGTGTTAGTTAGAAGCATTACCAGACGATCTATGCCGATGCCCAAACCTGCTGCCGGAGGCATACCGTATTCCATTGCCTCTAAATAATCTTTGTCGCTTGGAGAAACTTCTTTGTCTCCCGCCTCTTTTGCCTTATCTTGGACAGCGAATCTTTCTTTCTGGTCAACTGGGTCATTGAGCTCTGAAAAGCCGTTTATGATTTCCATTCCGGCAATAACCAATTGAAAGCGGTCTATCATTTCTTTGTTATTTTCCATTCTTTTTGCCAATGGAGACGTTCCCACCGGATAATCTATTATAAACGTAGGCTGTATTATTTTCGGCCTACACATTTTTTTATAGATATTGTCCATTATTTTTTCTTTTGTTTCAAAATCTTCAACTTTAATGCCGAATTGTTTTGCCTTGAGCGAAATTCCGTTTCTATCCTCTTTTCCAGCGTCAATTATAAGCGCGTAGCGTTTTAATACTTCGTAATAAGAAATCTCACTGAATTTTTTGTTGAAATTGATTTTATTTTCTTCAAAAACAATTTCCGGCTTTTTGAATATTTTTTTAATTAATTCTTTCAAAAATTTTTCCGTTTGCTGACGCAAACCTTTTGCGTCCTGATACGCTTCGTAAAGCTCAAGCATTGTGAATTCTGGATTGTGCGTTACGTCTATACCTTCGTTTCTGAAATTTCTGCCGATTTCAAAAACCTTATTAAATCCGCCGATTAATAATTTTTTCAAATAAAGCTCCGGCGCAATGCGCAGATTCAAATCAATATCAAGGCTGTTGTGGTGCGTTGTAAATGGTTCTGCCAAGGCTCCGCCAGCCAAAGGCTGGAGTATTGGAGTTTCCACTTCAATAAAACCGTTTTTTATCAAAATATCGCGCAATTCGGAAATTATTCTGGAACGCATCAGAAATCTTTCTTTTACTTCCTGATTCATTAATAAATCCAGATATCTTTTTCTAAAGCGTTCTTCAATATCCTGCAGACCGTGCCATTTTTCCGGTAAGGGCAATAAACTTTTTGCCAGAAATCTCCACTTGCCGATTTTTAGCGTTTTTTCTTTTTTCTTGGTTTTAAAAAGTTTACCCTTTAATTCCACAAAATCGCCGATGTCAGCTTTTTCAAAAAGAAAAAATTGTTCTTTGGAAACATCGTCTTTTTTAAGATAGGCTTGTAAAATACCGCTTCCATCATTAACATCAAAAAACACAGAACCGCCGTGCGAACGAATGGCCATAATTCTGCCGCAAATAAAAATCGGCTTTTTAATTTTATTAAAATTGGCCAGAATATCGGAAATTAAAAAAGATTTTTCTGGGGAAACCGGAAAGGGTTCAATCCCCGCCTTTTTAATTTCCTCGAGTTTTCTCACTCGCTCAGCCCTGATATCATCAATAGAACTCATAAAATTATTTTACTTTAAATACTCCGGTCTGTAAATAGCCAGCCAGTCCAGGATTTGGCGCATTACGTATTGTGCGCCGGCTGCGCTGTCTTTTGGCCCTCTTTCTGTCACAACGGCAAACGCATATTTGGGATTTTCGTACGGGAAAAATCCAATGACCCACGAATTTGTAAATTGATTATTCGCTCCAACCTGCGCTGTTCCTGTTTTTGCGGCAATGCTTATTCCCGGCACATTTAAAGTTGTGGCTGTTCCTTCTTTTACTGCCATGAGCATTCCCTCCCGGACGATATCAAAATATTCTTTTGGTATATCAATAGTTTTTACAGAACTATTATTTAAAACTGGGGCCAAATGGGGCTGGACAAAAATACCATTATTTGCCAAGGCAGCTGCAAAAACAGCCATTTCTATTGGCGTGACCTGGAAATATCCCTGACCAATGCTGGCGTTGTAAGTATCCCCCACGCGCCAAATCGGGTCACGCGGATCAGCCCTTGCCTTTAATTCCGGATCCGGCACAACGCCGTTTTCTTCTCCCAAAAGATCAATGCCGGTTTTGGAATCCATGCCGAATTGTTTTGCATAGTCTTCCAGTTTACTTATTCCTAAACCCTTCTGATTCTGATATCCTCCGCCAATCTCATAAAAATAAACGTCAGAGGAAACAGCCAAAGCCTTTTTCATATCTGTCCAGCCGTGCGCTTTCCAGTCAAGAAAAATATTTTTCTTGTCCGGGAAAAACGGATTGGGAATGGAAATGCTGCCGGAACTAAAAATTTGTTTGTCCGGAGAAATTATATTTTCGTTCAGCGCAGCCAGAGCAATAAATGGTTTTACAATGGAGCCGGGCGCGTAAAGGCCGGAAATGGCGCGGTTTAAAAAGGGATTATTTTTTGCGTTTAAATAATCGCTGATGTTTTCCTGTTTATATTCCGGATAGCTGGCCAAGGCCAAAACTTCGCCGTTGTTTACATCTAAAATAGTTCCTGCTCCGCCCTTGTATCCCAGATTTTTGCCGGCTGAACTTAATGCCTCAAAAAGTTTTGCCTGAACTCCGCTGTCAATTGTCAGTTTAAAATCTTCGTTGGCAACGGGCAAAGTCTGCACGCTTTCTGAAATAATGTTGTTTTGGGAATCAAATTCCACTAGTTTAACTCCGGCGTTGCCTCTTAAAAATTCCTCGTATTTTTTTTCCACTCCCTCTTTGCCGATTATGACATTCATTGCCAGCCCCGGATTATTCTGTAAATCTTCTTTTGACGGCAGGCCCAGATAACCGATGATATGAGAAAAGCCGGCTATATCAATATAATTTCTTTGGTCTCCGTCTGTCCAGGCAAGGCGCACTCCGTCTCTGTCGGCTATAGTTGTTCGCGGGGGAAGAATTATTTCTTTTTTAAGATTGTTTTTTTGGGAACGGTCGGCCATGGCCTGACCGCGCAAAACCTGCAGATTGAAAACCTGGCCAAAATAAAAAAAAGAGATTAAGACCAGAAAGCTGGAAAAAATAAAAAAAGTTTTTTTGCTGATTGGTTTTTCCAGCCTGCCCTCGAATTGTTGGGTGTCAAATTTGGGAATGTTTTTGGAATCCAGAAAAATCTCGTCCGGGTAAATCTGAAGGTCTTTAATTTTCGGCCGTTTTCTAAAAAACATGATTAATTAATTCTGATATTAGACTTAAATTTTTCTAAAACTATTAAAAGAATAATGCCTATTGCTGTGAAGAGCCCGAAGTGTCCGTAAATATTTTTTGTCGGCACGGAATAAAAAATATCAATCAAAAATGCCGCTGCGGCAGCCTCCCAATAACGCCGGAAAAATATCATAAAAATAATGGCCAATGACGCCGTCCAATACCACGGCAGAAAAAACAAACTTCCCAACAAAATTATATCGCAAATTAAACGCTTAAACATTTTATTTTTCGGACAAATAGATAATCCAATCAAAAGGAATGTTAATCTCTGGGAATTTTGTCTGGGCAGGCAATATAAACTTTTCTGAGGCTAACCCAGCACTTTGAACGCATTCGCTAATGCTGGGGCCCTGATAAGAATAAGGATATCCTTTTTCTATCAGACGTCCGGAAAAATTTATGGTCACAACAGAGATGTTTTTATCTCTTAAATTAACAACTATTGACCCTGTTCCTTCGTCTATATTTTGTATATGTCCGTTGCCACTGAAAGTTATTACTCTATATTCTTTATTCCCAGATAAAATGTTTTCTACTCTTTGTGCCATAAAGGGATTTCTTTTTTGCTGAAGTTCTATAGTATTGCTTTCTTCATAATAATCTTTTTCTTTTTGTGGTAAATCCAACGCCACAATCTTAATTCCTAGTGATATTGCCTCCTTAACAATTTCAAGATATAATTCACCATCTCTTTCAGAATAAGTTTTAAAATGTTCTAATAATATTTCTTCATCTTTTTTGTTTTTTCCTCTTACGTAATTATCTAAAACAGGCTGTAAATCAGTCCCCAAAAATTCTAATCCTAGATGAGTAAATTTTAATTGTTTAAATTGCGTCAGAGAATTTTTAACTTCTTTTTTTGCGGTGCTATCCATGTGTGATTCTCCTAATGCGATAACTTTAGTATTATCATTAATAACCAAACTATAATCAATGGGTAATCTTTCTCTTGAAATAAAATTGGCTAACTCTTTCGGAGAGTCATAAGGTATTGTTTCTTCAGGTTTTTTTGTATTTTCAAAATTTCCGTTCATTTTATTTTTCTATCACTACGTATTTTAGTTCGTTCAGGTTTATGGGCAGACGGAAAAAAAGTTTTTTGAATGCTTCGTTTGTGTTGACCTCAATTCTTTCTATTGTGCCGAGCGATAATGGATATGTTCCCTGTGTCAAAACAAAATCTCCGGTATTGGCGTCCAGAGAATCAGGAATCTGAATTTCCAGATTTTCCCCCCCTCTGCCCGTGGCTGTAGCTGAAATTCCGGCATTTAAAATATTTATGTTTGTCTGTTCGCCGGGGAAAGAAATAAGTTTTACTTTGCTGGAAGCCGGATAAACTTCTGCCACATAACCCAGTAATATTTCGGAGTAAGCAGTAACCTTGGCGCCGGATTTAACTCCTTGTTCCGAGCCGGCATCAATAATTAAAATATCATAGGGCGACTGCGGAGGCCGGGAAATTATTGAACCAAGAATATAACTGGCCGGGTTTTTGATTCTTGACAACAATGATTTAAGGTCTTCGTTTTCTTTTTCCAGCGGAGACAAAGATAAAATTTTTGCCTGAAGTTCCACGTTCTGATTTTCGAGTTCGTTCTGGCCAATGGAATTCCTGATATTAAACAGTGACTTGCCGAGAGAAATAAAAGGCCGGCTGACAAACTGTCTGGCGGAGTTATTAAAAACAAAAAAGGCAAAAACAAGAACAGCGATGATAATTAAAATAATCGTTCCCTTTCTGCTTTTATTTTGGAGGGATATTGTCTTCATGTTGAACTAAAACATCTTTTAAATTTTCCAAATCTTCCAGAACAATTCCCGTGCCCCGCACCACCGCAGTCAACGGGTCCTCTGCCACATAAACAGGGATTTTTGTCTCCTGTTCCAGAATTTTGGCAAAGCCCCTTAAGAATGCTCCGCCTCCAACCATCGCAATTCCTCTGTGCATAATATCAGCCACGAGCTCCGGCGGAGTCTGTTCTATCACTTCTCTGGTTGCCGTCACAAGAGTCTGGATTGATTTCCATATGGCCTCCTTGATATCAGAATCAGTGACAACCACCTCGCGCGGCAAACCGGTAATGAGGTCTCTTCCCCTGATTGTCGCCTCCAGGCCCTCGCTGTTTTTGTTAACAGAGCCAATGGCGATTTTTATGTCTTCGGCTGTTCTTTCTCCCAGAAGAATTTTAAATTCATCCCGCGCGTATTCAATGATATCTTGATTTAATCTGTCTCCTGCTAGACGCACATTTTTTGAAGTAACAATTCCGCTCAAAGAAATAACAGCAATGTCCGTTGTACCTCCTCCTATATCAATAATCATGTTGCCGATTGGCTCGTGAATGGGCAGGCGTATGCCAATGGCAGCGGCCATGGGCTCTTCTATAAGATAAACTTCTCTGGCTCCGGCGTTTTTTGCCGCGTCGCGCACTGCCCGCGCCTCAACATTGGTGATGCCAGAGGGCACGCCCACAACAACTCTCGGCCTGCCGAAAAAACTGAATCTTTTGCCCTCCTGAACTTTTTTAATAAAATAAAAAAGCATTTCTTGAGTAATTTCAAAATCGGAAATAACTCCGTCTACCAGGGGGCATACAGCTTTTATGTGGCCCGGCGTTCTGCCCAGCATTTTTTTTGCCTCATTGCCAATGGCCACAATCTGCCCTGTTTTTTGATTGACGGCAACCACAGAGGGTTCGTTTATAACAATTCCCTTGCCGGCAACGTAAACAAGAGTGGTGGCAGTGCCCAAATCAATGCCGATGTCATTGGAAAAAAGTTTGTAAAATCTATCGAACATAAAACATAATGCGAATCTACGAATTCATGCGAATGATACGAAAAAGTTCTTCTTTATCTACTAATTTTATTTTGTCCTCATCTCTTTTTTTAACCTCAAACTTATTTTGTTCTGCTGTTTTTTCGCTCACAACCACACGATACGGAATGCCGATTAAGTCAGCGTCAGCGAATTTTTCTCCGGGGCTCAATTCTCTGTCGTCATATAAAACTTCCACGCCATGCTTAATTAAATCTTCGTAAATATTTTTCGCAGACGCATTATTAAGTTCTATAAGATGAACCTTAAACGGTGCAACACTTTCCGGCCAGATAATGCCATCCTGGTCATGAAATCTTTCTGCTAAAACTCCCATTAAGCGCGAAGTGCCCATGCCGTAGCAACCCATAATAACATCTTTTTTAGTTCCGTCTTCTGCTGTATAAATTAAATTAAAACTTTTTGAATATTTATTTTTAAGCGGGAAAATATTGCCCACCTCGGATGCGTTTGCCTCGCGCCATTCTGTTTTTCCGCAATTAGTGCATTCATCGTTGTCTTTAAAAATCTCCTTGTTCTTAGCCAGACCGCATCCGCCAGCTGGCGGATTGCAAATATAAATAATATCCTCTCCGTTCTCAATTTCCACCTGAAATTCATGGGAAAATTTGCTGAAAGTGCCTCCATCTGCTTCTGTCAAAAAAGCCTCCAATCCCATGCGTTTATAAATTTTTTGATAGGCTGGGATTGCGATTTTATTGTAATATTTATCTAAATCTTTTTCGTCTTTATGAAAACTGTATAAATCTTTCATCCGGAATTCCCGCGTTCGAAGCAGACCGGATTTTGCGCGCGGTTCGTCGCGGAATTTTGTCTGGATCTGATAAACAGCCAGAGGCAGGTCTTTATAAGAGCTGATTATATTTAATGCAGCGGGAGTGACAATTTCTTCATGGGTCGGACCCAGCGCATATTCGGAGCCGTGGCGCGAGATTACCTTAAATAAAATATCAAGGCCTTCCCATCTAGTAGTTGCCTGCCAATTTTCTTTTGGCTGAAGCGCTGACATCAGCATTTCCTGGCCACCGATGGCATTCATTTCTTCGCGGACAATATTTTCTATTTTTGAGAGAACTCTTAAGCCAAGCGGCAAAAAAGTATAAACTCCTGCAGAATCCTTGTTTACAAAACCTGCTTGGATAAGAAGCTGCGCGTTAACAGCGGTCTCGTCTTTGGGAGCTTCTTTTCTGGTTTTGGCAAATAATTTTGATTGCAACATTAACCTTATAATAATAAGAAATTAACGCAGAGTCAAACGAAAAAATATTGAAATATGAAAGCCCCGACAGTTTCATCGGGGCTCGGATGATTGCGGCTGGGGGATTACGAGGGCACTCCCAGCCGGACCCATTGTCCAGCTCACGCTGTACTTCACGTGCTCAAGCTGAACCGGGTCACTTCTATTTTTGAACTTAAACATTTTCAAAACTTAAACAAGCTGTCCTGTGGATAACAAAAAAGGGCCTGTGCATTGCTTCGCACAGCGCCCGAAAAATTGGAAAAATAATAACTAATAGGCGTAAGATAAAGGGTTGAGATTTTGCGGTTCAAAATGCAGAGCCGCAAGAAGGTCAATATTTTGCTGGTTGTGGGTCAGCGGAGAAATCCTATGAAGTGTATCCAGCTGACCGTTAAAACCGCGTTTTGCGGACAAAAATGGAAACTGGACATTTTTAATAAGAAGCAATATATCTTTTTTAAAAGAATATATTATCAAAGAAAATCCATACGGACCGCTCACAAGAGAACACGGAAGTTTGTGTTTTTTGATAATTTCTTCTACAGTCTTCCATTCTTCCCAAGAAAGGTCCCGAAGCACTTCATCGCAGGGCATCTCTTTGCCGGTGCCTGGATGGCATATTCTTATTTCCTTATCCAATCTTCTTAAAAAACTAACTGCCTCTTGGTAAGACATTTCTTACACCTCCGAAGAGAAAATTAGCATTATTAATTCTTTTTGTCCAGAGAACGTTTTATGAGCCAGATGATGATTAAGATAATGATGAGCAGGAGCAGCCACCACCAGCTTCCGATTGCGCCAAAGACAGAGGCGAGCATACTGCCAAAGCTTCTACCGTTTTCCTGGCTTGCAGCTGCTGCGGCAAGATTATTGCCAGTTTCTTCGCTAGTTGTTGCGCCACCTGTGTTAGCGCCGATTTCTCCTGTAATTCCTGCTCCTTCTCCTGTTGGAACTGGAGGTGTTGGAGGAGTTGGATTTTCTTCTCCTGCGCCAGTTGTGGTTATAACCGGTCCGCTAACTGGAGGATTTGTGGGAGTTGGAGGGGTTGTTAAAGATAAAAGATCTCCAACAGGTCCATTACCTCCACCACCTCCACCACCTCCACCACCGCCGCCAACTGGTCCACTAGAAGGCGGAGTTTGCTGTTGGACAGTAGAAAAGTTGTGTTCAGAACTCACTGATTCGGGCGAAGCGTGAGAAATTACGCGGTAATAATAAGTAGTGCCGGCCGCCAAACCGGTTATTGTAACAGAATGGCTGGTTGTTGTTGCAGTGTCCTCAATCGTTGAAAACGCGTATCCGTAATTCGGCGCATCGCCAAGAATTGCGTGCGAAACTGTGTCATAAATTACGCGTGAAGTTGCCGGTCTGTCAGTATCCCAAGTTATGACAACAGAAGTTTCTGTTGGATCTTGAGAATTTTCATTTGATATGACAATCTTTTTGTAATTGCCAAAATTATTATTTGCAGAAGTTGTGCCTTGAGTCATATCTATTGGAGCAGGTGCGTCAGTTGTCTGAATCCATCCGTCCTGTGCTGTTTCCGTGAGTGTGTATGTTCCGGGAGAAACATTAGTAAACTGATAAGTTCCAACTTCGCCAGTGGTTGTAGAGGCAACAAGCTGCTGTTCTTTAAACAGATTTATTACCCAACCAACAATTCCAGTTTCTCCATCGTCCCAAATTTTATTGTAATTAACATCTTCAAACTTCGCGCCGGAAATATAACTGGGCTGGTCGTCATTAGTAATACCGCAGGTTGCATTGTCGCCAAGGACAAGCGTAAGAACATCGCCATTTAAGGTTCCTCCCTGACATGACCAATTACTTGCTGTATAGCCAGTCGGTCCGCTTGATTCAGAAAGCGTATAAGTGCCTGCTGAAAGAGTTGTGCTGGAAACTGTCGGGCCAACACCGCTTAAGGTTATCGGTCCTTTTGCAGTAAGAGTCCAGTCTGATGCCTGGGCTGTGCCCCCGTTGTCAGTGATCACTGTTTTATTAAGCGTCAAAGAAACAGGCATGTCGTCATTGGTAATGGTGCAAGTGTAAACATGGTTTTCAACAACAGTGATTGTACTGCCGTCAAGCGGAGTTTGCCCGTCATAACAGCTGATGCTTTGGTTATAACCAAGAATTTCATTAGGATTTGTTTCGCTTACAGTATAATTATGGCCAGCCGCTAAGAAATTTGCCTGGCCGTTTGCAGCAGAGATGGGATTTTGCGGGTCATCAGAATCTGTAATCCAGAGCGGGAAATCAGCAACCGTTGCTGTGCCTCCATTGTCATTCGGCAAAGTCTTAAAAACAGTAATTGCGCCGTCGCCCGGAGGAATATCGCTGTTGGTAATGGTGCAGGTGGCAGAACCGTTGCTTGGAATCGCCACGTCGGTGCAATTGTTATAACTTGCGGCATAGCCCTGCACTGAAGGTTCGCTCACTGTGTAAGTTCCCGGGTCAACTGCAATTGTATTTTGTCCTTCAAGACTTCCTTCGTCTGCTGTAAACGCTGTTGGCTGTCCATCATTTATTATGAACGAAAAATCATTTGCGTCAGCAGTGCCAATGCCGTGATTGATTACATGTTTAATGACTGTAAGTGTCCCCTGTTTTTGCGCATTGGTGATGGTGCAGACAGCGTCCTGTCCGGGATTCAATGTGATGGTGCCGTCAGAAACGCAATCGCCAGTGATAGAAACTTGGCTGTAATCAGAATCCATATCTTCTGTAACAGTATATTGCTGATTAGGAATAAGGTCTGTGTAAGATACCGATGTTGTTTCGTTAAGTGTTTGGGAATTATCGCCATTAAGCGTCACGGTAAAATTATGGTTGTCTGAAACATCAGTTTGTCCGTCCGGTGCAACCACATTTTTGTGAACCGTAATAGAGCCGCGCGCTGTGTTGGTAAAAGTGCAATTCGTTGTATTACCAACAGTCACATTGACGTTAGTGCAATCATTTAATTCGTCCCAACCAGCCTTAATTGTTTCAAAAATATTATAAACTCCCGGAAGAAGATCGCTGATTGTAAGACTGCCAGTACCTCCGCTGGTTGTAATGTCAAAACCAGTTATTCCGTTATCTCCGGTAAAACTAAACATGCTGTCTCCGCCAATTGCAACTTTATCAACCTGTAGACTGCCGGTAGTGGGCGATTGTTTGTTGCCAAACTGTCTGTCATTAATATTCTGTCCGGCAGAAAGAGTTAAATGGTAAGTACCATCAGCTTGTCTACCTTGGCCTCCGTAATCTGCATTTGGTCTTGTCTGTGTCCAGCCATCCTGTAAAACTTCGGAAACTATGTAGTCGCCCGGAAGCAGATTAATAAATTTGTAATTACCATTAGAATCAGTCAAAACTTCGCAGAACTCTCCATTGACCGAGGCTACTGGAGTTTGACCCGATTCGCAATTCGGAGCGTCAGAACTGCCAATCAAATCAAGCCGGATTGTCCAGTCGGGCAAGTCAGGATCAGTAGTCTCATTGGTTCGCACGTGGTCGCCGTTCAAATCTTCAAACTTTTTACCGGAAATAGAACCAGTAGTGGGAGTTGGTGGTAATTCAGTATTGGTAATGGTGCAGGAATAATTTTGTCCGGCTGACAGAGTAATGGTTCCGTCTGCGGCGCAATTACCGGTAATTGCTGAACTATAGCCCGAAAAAGCATCTTCGCCGGCAACATAAGGGCCTGGGCTCAAAATAAAATCTTTACCCGCGGTTGAACCGGAAAAAGGGCTTCCGCTGATATCGTTAGTTGTGGTGGCTGATTTTAACCGCAGGGTGAAGTCTGAGGACGTAGCTGTACCACCGTTATTATTAACGACAATCTTTTTAACATTGAGAACCGCGGTGGTGGGTGGAGCAACGCAGACAGAGACACTTATCACGGCATCAGCTTGGGCGTCGTTGCCCGGGGGAGCACCGTGATAGAGACGTACTTTAATTTGTGTGCTGGTAACTGAAGTACTGTGAGTTGCGGTATAGCTAAAGGAAAAAGTTTTCTTGTCGCCTCCCGGATCCGGTGTTGGATTAATTACAATTCCATTTTCTAGGGTGCCGTCTCCCCAATTAATCTCAATGTGGTATTGATCAGAACCGCTTCCTTGTCCGTTTATAACTTGTCCGCTTCCGATAATTGTCACAGGACTAACAAGACAGGCCTCTGTCGGAGGATCGTCATTAATAGTATCTATAGAAACAATATAACTACTGACAGGTTGGGTCGCATAAGATACTTGCGGAGCAAATGACAAAACCGGCGCTATTATGTAAACGACCATTGATACGGCCAGTAAAATTGCGTTAGCTGCCCGGGAATTAAAATTTTTCATATAAATTATCGGTTTTTATTGTTAATAATTTGATTAAATCTCTATTTATCAAATTAAACCCTTATAATTATTTGTCAAGTCTTTATCGTTCTAGCCAATCAACAATTTCTGGGTCTTGAGTAGAGGTGGTTATCAACCCCTCAAGATCCTGCCAAGCTCCTATATTGTCTGGATCAAAATTAATAACAGTACTGCCTGTGATATCTGCAATACTTGCCCCATTTGTAGAAAGAAGCGAACCATTAATTACATTATTTCCTCCACCAAATGCTGTAGAACCTGACACATAAACTATTCCGTTGATTATCGCCCCTCCTGATATTTTAAGATTGCCGCCAACTATAATTGCGGCGTAATTATCAGTTGCCGTATAAGTGCCTCCGCTGATTTCCAAATCGCCACTTACAACCAAACTTCCTGATAGTTTGGTATTAGTGCCATGTATTTTTGTCTCATTACTGTCTTCAACAAATACAACCGCTGTTCTTGTATTGTTGTTAATATAGTTTTCTGCGTCGCTTGAAGAAGTGAAAAATGTTTCTGCAAATACGGCAACGTCTTTATAGGACTGAGTGTCAATTTGGGGCGCTGAAATTACTGATTTCACCAAAACGGCCTCTCCATTTATATTATCTGTGTCATCTATTTCGTTAATAGAAAAGGCGTTTCCGTTAATTGTTGCGCTTTGGCCGTTAAAATTTATGTTGTTGTTGGCAAAAATATCTCCATTTACAGTGGCGTTTCCGCCAAAACTAATGCTGTTTTGCGAGTAGACGGCATAACTAAAAGCCTGGCCCTCGGGGAACACAGTAATTTTATGTATGACTTCGCGATGATTGGTCTCGTTTTCCGCGGCCCCGATTATCTCCACATACGGCCAGGGCAAAGAGTCATCATCAACAATATTAGAGCTGTCTAAGACATTATTAATAGAGAGCAGGGCACCTCCCGAATAGGAAGTGTTGTTTAGATATTGATAAGCCCCCTCTCTGGTAGCGGTCTCGGCGGCATAAAAAGATTTCTCTCCCATCATATTATTGCGATTTTTTGCCAGTTCCTTAAGTGCGCCCATTTCGCTTATTATTACGGCGCTTAACGAGAAAAGACCTACAGTCAATATAGTAATTAAACTTATTATTCCTTTGTCTTTTTTATAAGATGGCATAATTTTAAAGTTTGTTTCTTTGTGCAATGGTTGTTTTAATGGAAAATGTTTCTCCTTTTTCAGTTTTAATAACCAAATCAATTTTCACCGATTTTGCCATCTTTGTGAAATTAAGCTCTATTATCTTAACATCATTATTATTAAGGGGAATATTGTCAGCTGTTATATTGTCGCCGTCTTTTTTAATAATTTTTACCGAAGAATCGGAAAGTTTAATTTCAAGTACAGACGGGCTAGGCGTATTGAGATCTTCGGCTTGTTTTATCCAATAAGTTAAATTGTTCAGCAAAAATACCGCGTTTGCATGCAGTCTTTCGGTTTGAGTGGCGGCGCGTATGTTCTTGAGTCCGGGAAGAACAATGGTCGTAACAGCGGTCACGACAAGAACGCCCAGGCCGAGCGCAACAATTGTTTCTATTATGGTGAATCCGAAATTATTGTTTTTAAATAATTTTTTTATAAACATAAAGATTACGGCGCGATATAATTATAAACATATGTCTCAAGTATCATTGGGGGATGGCTGCCATCACTCCATAAAATTTTTGCAATTATTTTTTTTGTGTTTGGGTCAGAAACGCCTCCGCTTGCCACTATCTCATTGGGGAATGAAAGCTGGTTCCGATAAACATCGGCAATGGTAAGCGAACGATTATATATGTCATTATCAAGTGATTCTGCGCCTGTAGTCAAAATCCATTTTCCACTTGAAATTTTGGGATAACAGACCCGACCTAAAGATTCTTGGCAAGGATAATCGGTTAATATATTCCAGTCTTCTGACTGTTCAAGATCTTTCGCAATCTCAATAAGTTCTCTTAAATATATATTTGCCTTGAGTTCGTTTGTGTTGGCGCGATTAAGTTTGATAGTTTGCACGGTTAATGCCGCGAAGGCTGTCATAAATACGGAGGCAAGAGTAATTCCAACAACGACCTCTATTATTCCAAAACCCCCTTTTTTATTGAGCGATGATTTTTCCATCTGAAGTAATATTAATAATTTTTGTACTGCCTTTTATATTATTAATAATAATTGTGGCAGCCGTGTTAACTGATGCGCTAATCCGGTTAAATATAATATTGCCGTTAGTTTGGTCGGTTGATATGGTTGGAGGAAAAATTATTTCTTCTCCCTCGCCATCAACATATTCATCTCCTTCAAAAATCACAATTTTATTTTCTTCTATATGAACTCCTTGTTTATTTTGTCCAAATCCGGTTGCGGCCCGGTTCCGGGCCTCCTCTAAAGCCCAAACCAAGGTTGTCTTTGTTTGCTCCAAAATAATATCATCTTTAATTCCCCTAAAGGTCATAAATCCAGTGGCTGCAACTACGCCCATAATACCGATAACGGTAATTATTTCAATAAGAGAAAAACCATTTGTCTTTTTCATATTTAAAATACGTTGACGATTTGATAAATCGGCATAAAAATAGAGAGTGCCAATCCCCCGACTACAATTCCCAAAACCAGCATTAATACCGGCTCAATTAAAACTAGCATAGTTTTTGTTTTATGCTCCAATACGTTCTCGTAATAGTTTGTTATCCGGCTGAATGAATTATCTAATTTGCCCGTCTTTTCGCCAACTTCTATTATTTTTTGCGTTTGGGGTGCAAATAAAAAAGGAAAGCGTTTCATAATATCGGAAAGAGGTATGCCACGAAGCAGTATGGGGTGGACTGTGTCAAAAGCCTTTTTATAAACGTCATTTTTAGTGGTTTTTTTTGCAATATTAACGGAATCAACCAGCGAAATTCCGCTTTTTATTAAAGATTCAATCGAGCGGAAAAAGAGGATCAGATTATAATCCTTAATGATATTTCCGAAAACAGGCAGTTTTAATATTAAATAATTAAAAGCATAATGTATTTTTTTTATCCTCAATAAAAGAATGGGTATGATTATTACAACGGCCAATGCCAGCAAAAAGATATATAAATGGGACGCTAGAAGGTTGCCGACAACCAGCAGTATTTTTGTCAGAAAAGGAAGCTCTATATTTGACTCTTCGTATATTTTTCCGATTTGCGGTATAACATATAACAATAAAATTGTGACAACAATAATCATTATTGAAATAATGATTCCCGGATACATTAATGCGCCCGTAATCTTTCTTTTTATTTCAACATTTTTTTCTAGGTCGTTTGCAATGCGTCCGAGCGCCTTGCTGAGCTCGCCTGATAATTCTCCCATATTAACCGTTTCCACGATATCCTGCGGAAAATATTTCGGAAATTGTGCCATTGATTTAGATAATCTCTGACCGTTTTTTGTGTTATTGGCTATTGTTTTTATTGTTTCTTTTACTTTATTATTTTTTATCTCTTCAAACGAAAGAGTTAAGGCCTCAACAATTGAAAGCCCGGAAGAAATCATCATCGAGAGGTCGCGAAAAAAGTTTATTTTTTCCGTTGAAGAAAAATTCTTCCAGGGAAGATTTATTTGTTTCTGCCAGAAGTGATCTTTGGTTGAAATAAAAATAATTATAGAATCGTCTTTAGTGAGTGTTTTTTCGGCCCCCCTTTTTGTAAGCGCAGAAATAGAGCCTGTTTGAATCTGGCCATTTTGGGTTATTAATTTATATGAAAATACGGCCATAATTTTTCTAAATATTTTTTGTGACCCGCAAAACCTCTTCAAAAGTGGTGATTCCCAAAAATACTTTGTCAATTCCATCGGTAATCATGTCGCGGAAACCATTTTTTTCCGCCGCCGCTCTTATGGCTTCCGATGATTTATGGCTCAGTATTAAATCATGTATTTCTTTATTAGGAGTCAACAGCTCAAAAATCCCGATACGGCCCAGATATCCTGTTTGAAAACAAAGGTCGCATCCCCTGCCTTGGCGAAAAGTCATCTCCTCAAATTTATTAAGGGATCCAATTTGTTTTTCCTGAAGAGCCTCCATGATATCTTTGCGTTCTTTAATCTTTTTTATGGTTATTTTATCCAGCATTTTTTTTTCTGCGCAATTATTACAGATTTTGCGGACAAGGCGTTGGGCAATGACAAGATTAATCGTGCTTGAAACAACAAAATCATCAACCCCCATTTCCAAAAAACGGGTGAAGGCGGAAGCTGCGTCATTGGTGTGGAGGGTGGTAAAAACTATGTGGCCTGTCATTGCGGCATCGGCAGCCATGGAGGCGGTTTCTGTATCTCTGATCTCCCCCACCATCATAATGTCCGGGTCCTGTCTCAAAAGGGAGCGGAGGCCTATTGGAAAAGTAAGCCCTACCTGAAGATTAATCTGAATCTGGTTTACTCCATGTAATACATATTCAATCGGATCTTCAAGCGTAGAAATATTAAATCCGTCTTTTTTAAAAATTTGTAAAAGAGCATAGAGCGTTGTAGTTTTTCCTGAACCAGTGGGGCCCGAGGCAACAATCATGCCGAACGGTTTTTCTATGTTTTGTAAAATTATATTTTTTTGTTCTTTAGAAAATCCCAGTTCCTCAATCAAAATATCTTTTTGCGAGTCGTCAAGAATACGCATGGCGATCTTTTCCCCAAAAAGAGTTGGTATAATGGAAGTGCGGAGTGAAATATCGGGAAAATTTTCGGGTTCAATACGGCCGTCCTGGGGGCGTCGGTACTCATCAATTCTTAAGTTGGCGATTATTTTTATGCGGGCAACCAGCGCCTGATATATACTGCGTGGCAAATTTAACATCTGATGCATGGCGCCGTCGATTCTAAATCGCACAAGAAATTCATTTCTCGATGGTTCAATGTGAATGTCGCTTGCCTTTTGGGCAAGAGCGTATTCTATAATGCCGTCAACAATTTTTGTAATATTTTCATTGTTCTCGGTGACGTTGTTGGCTAAAAATAAAATATCGTTTTTAAAATCCCGTTTAAGATTTTTTAATATAAAATCTACGTCCTCCTTTTGGGCGCTGAACCATTCAACTTTGTCGCCGAACTTTTCTTTTGCATAATGCCTCAAGGCAATATTTTCCGGGTTTACCGCAGCAATTTTTACAAGGCCAGAATCAGAATCTTTTTCAAAAACAAAAGCATCAAACTCTAGGATAAGCTCCCGGGGCATGATTTTTAATAGCTCTTTATTAAGCCCTAACTTTATATTTTTCTCTAAAAAAGGTGGGTACTTAGACATAAGCCTTATTATTATAAACTAAGCATTTTCAGTCTTTTGTCAAATGTCAAAAATCATGTTAGTCAAAACCCCGCCCCGACCAAAATCTCGAGGGGCGGGGTTTTTGTAGATTTAATTAAGGATTTACGTCCGTCGGAATCTCGTAGAAGCGAAGCTGGAGAACCTTTAGGCCGTTGTTGTCGTAGCTCCAGAAGTAATCTTCTAGTGCACTATTGAACAAGTTATATCGTTCCGCAGTCCCATCTCCGTCGAGGTCAACGTAGATATAAAGAAGTTCCTTAGACACATTTTCAAATGTTGGCTTACCCTTCGAACGTACTGCCACATAAGAAAGTGTAGAACAGACTTCTGATCCATCGCTCGGATCTGTTGCACAGGTTGTCATTTTTGCGCTACCACCTGGTTTTCCAACAGCTCTTGCCCAAACAGAATAAACTGTTATTTCGTCATTATCCGGATCAGGATTTGGCAATTGAAAAGCGGCAACTCCATCAGTTCCGTTTGCATCTAAAACCTGATAATCGCCTTCGGTCAAATTAATCCTGGTATTGCCGGAAAGCGAAACAAAAATTCTGTGGCCGTTGTCGCCGGTCATATCAGCGGTTTTATTCTTTGGGACACCGATGATGTTGAGGTTGTAGTGCGCGCCTGAAGGAGCGCCGTTGCCAGTTCCGGCAACTGCGATTGATGCGACTACTCCGACTGCCAAAACTACCGCAGATAAGATTAATATTTTTTTCATAGAATTTTCTTATTAACTTTAGTAATCATTCGACCTTTGCTCCTATGTGTGGACATCTCTACAGAGCCCACGCGCTCCCCCACTTTTCTAAAAAATGGAGGACGCGTGTGAGTTCTATTTAATTCTACAGCTCGGCATAAATATCTACATATAAATTACCTGTATTGTTCGGATAATAAACATCGTAGATTCTGAAAGATGCAATTGCTCCGGTTCCTGTTACGGCCGCTTCATACTCATGAGAAAAATTAAAAACTCCCCACGGTGTTGAGCCATTGTAAAACAAATCCAAAAGCGTAGGTCCGTAACCCTCATAATTAGATACAGAATCTGTCCATGTCACGCTTGAACCAGTACGGAAACTGTATTTTGCGTCAAATTCAATATTATCACCAGCGTTAGCTGTTCCTCGTGCTTTAAGAATATAGTTAATTCCCGACGCTAAAAAATTAGCAGATAGCGTATCTGTTGATTTGCTGGCTGGTACGGTAACGGTTTCGATAAAATATCTGCCATCCAATACACCATCATTCAAATCAAGATGGAATTCATCAAGCACACTAGAACTTAATCCGAACTTCAAGTGGCCGTTCATTACGCCATTGAGCATTTCGATAATTTGGTGGCCGTTGCAGCCATAAGTGTAATCTATTGGGTGAAGAGCGGTTGGGTTATAGACTCCCTTTCCAGCTGGTTTGTTCTGATACCACATCCAGTTATCTTGTACTTGCCACCTATTTGTCCCCCAACCTTTTTCACTTTCCCAAGGCCCGTCAGCGGTCGTATTAGGACAAATGTCGTCTTCGTTTAATACTCCGTCACCATCATTATCTGTTAGAGTCGCTGTTCCCACCGCTGTCCATTCAATATTTGGGTCGCCTCCAGGAAGGTTTGACTGATATCCTGTTCCACTCATAAATGTGCCCGATGAATTAATAGTGCCTGTGCCGTCAATAGTGACACCTGGGGCCACTGCCATAACCAGCAAATGGAATAATGTGATATCGTTTCCGCTTTCTATTCCATTCACATTCCACGTAAGAGCTGTATTAGAGTTATAATAGCCAGTCCCTGAAAATTCACCTGTAACTGGGTTAAACGAATCAATTGTCATTGTGTGAACATAGGGTGTTCCTAACCAAATATCATTGAATGTCCATGTTCCTGTTATGTCCCAATTCGGAGTTGCGGCTGAAACTGAAGTAGCAAAAGCAAACGCTAATGCCAGTCCGCCTAAAATTATTATTATTTTTTTCATAATTTTTTTAATTGAATTTTTTACTTTTTACTTTTAATGGTTCGACCCTTATTTTTTCCAAATAAAAAAACCGAATCCACACAAAAACCGCGAACCCGGCCGTTTAATTGACCATATTTTACTGCCCAAAATGTATTGGACATCATATATCTCAAACTACTCACAGGAAATTTTTTGTCAAATGTTGAAAACTGTTAAAAAACAGATTTAATTTTCTGTCAAAAATGATGTCTTTTATATGTCCTTAATATTTTTCTTAAATACGAAAAGAGCGTCCCCTTTTAACGGACGCCCTATCGGACACTCAATAATTTTACTTAACAGCTAGATTTGCTCTTACTCTGCCCCAGCCGTAACTTGTATCTTTCCCTCTTGAGCCCAAATCTTTAGCAGTGCTAAAGAGTTTGCTTTCAATCTGTGCCTGCGTGTACGCTGGATGAGCATTTTTCACAAGGCCCACCACGCCGCTTATCATTGGAGTGGCCATACTGGTGCCGCTCCAACTCGCGTAACCGCTTCCCAAAACAGTAGAATAAATACTTACCCCAGGAGCAGTGATATCTAAAGCATTACCTTTGCTGGAAAAACTGGCAACTCTATCTCTACTGTCAACAGCACCAGCTGTCGTGGAGTAGCTGATGCAACCAGGAATAGAAACCCCAGAACTACTATTGTTCCCAGCAGCCACCACCACAGTTACATTCCTTTCAACTGCGTATTTGACGGCATTTGTAAGATCAGGCAAAACTCCGTCACAGAATCCTTTATAAGTGTAGGGTCTAGAGGTTCCCAAACTAAGATTGATTGCATCGGCGCCAAAATCGTCAGCATTGCCATAGACACCGTCAGGTCCGTCTATTGCCCAGTAAATACCAGCCACTACATCGCTGAAATAGCCCGAGCCGTTTTGGTCGAGTACTTTGCCTGCGATAACTCCTGCATCAGGAGCCACGCCCTTAGCCTTGGGATTAATTCCATCAGCAGTAATAATCCCTGATACATGGCTGCCATGACCATCGTCATCCATTGGGTCGTTATCGTCGTTAACAAAGTCTTTACCGTCAAGATAGCTGGAACTTAATTCAGGATGATTATAGTTATAACCAGTATCAAGAACCACTATTTTTCTGCCGATGCCAGTATTTCCGGAAGCATGAACAATATCAGCGCCGATTTGTTGGTTGGCGCTGGCACTCGTTGCACTGGGCTGAGGACTTTTCAAGACGCCGACTTTCTCATCGTCTAAAGCAAAAACTTTTACATCTTCACTAAGCGATAAAGATTCAGCCACTCCCCGTGGACAGCGAAGCGCTTTTAACGTCCTTGCCTCTCTTACAATCCTGCAACCCAAGGAAACTGCCTTGCTTATTTCTTCTTCGCTGTGAGCAATTACTCTTTTATGCGAGTCACCTTTATCAATGGCCACCCGAGCGCTTACTGTTCCCACAAGAAAGAAAACCGCGACCAATACGGCCAATAATGAGGCTAAAACAATGTATTTTTTCATCATAATTTAATAGTTTAACTTATAATTCTTAATACTACTTCAAAAACTTAAACGAAGCAAGGATTTGGTTATTTTTTATTAGTTCTGAAATTTGAAACCGGTGATGAAGCTGTGCTGGAACCATCTCCGCTGGTAACAGTAATTTTGTAATAATATATCCTGAATTTGGTCAAATTAGTAATTGTTACAGAATGTGTAGTTCCGATAATTCCGTCAGTGGCAGAAAGATTTAAGTTTATAGAAGATGAACTATAGGAGACAAAACCAGTAGAGGGAATGTTGGTGGTCCAAGTGATAGTGGCTGTAGTGGCAGTCTTTTTTGTTACGGAATAATTCAAAATACTGACTTTGGCAGAAACAGTGGGCACAGTAACTGTAGCTGTATTGCTACTTGGAGAGACATTACCAACAGCATCGTAAGCCTTGACTGTGTATGAATAACTGGCACCAGAAGTAACATTTGTATCTGTATAATTAGTTGAGCTTACAATGGCAATTTGATTGCTGTCTCTAAACACTTGGTAACCGACAACTCCTGTATTGTCGATAGAAGCTGTCCATGCCAAATTTACTTTTGTCTCATCCGGAGCAGAGGCGGAAAGATTGGTTGGTGCCGAAGGAGAAGTAGTGTCATTTGAAGTTCCGCCCTTAGCCAATGCCACGGCCGCCCCGACATCTATTCTGCCCCATCCGAAATATATATCCCAACCTGCAATGCCAAGATCTTTTGCGGAATTGAATAAGATAGTTTGGGCTTGATCGGCAGTTAAGCTAGAATTAACCGAAAAGATAAGAGCCAGAGCACCTGCCACTTCCGGGGCAGAATTGGAAGTGCCGCAAAAACTTCTATAACTTCCGCCGTTTGCTGTGGCATATCCGCAGCCCGGGGCAGAAACGTCCACATCATTGCCATAAGACGACCAAGAATAGAGAGCATCATTGGGGTCAGTTGCAGAGACAGATATCAGGTCCGGGCTATTGTCGTAGCTAGTAAGAGTGCCGTAATTACCCTCACTTACTATAAGAAGCCCTCCTTTACTTTTCAAATAATGAGCAGCGCTCCTAACTGTGGCGCTGCCTCCCGATTGATAGCTGTTGTTCACCACTTTTACTCCATGGTCAGCTGCATAAATTATAGCTTGGGCAATGGCCGAATAGGTAGCGGAACCACTGGTTCCGCTAACCCGCAATGGCATAATTTTAGAATTCCAAACTGTTCCGGCTACCCCCCTTGCATTATTGCCGGCAGCTCCAATAATTCCGGCAACAGCAGTCCCATGGCCATAAACATCAGCAGCATTTGAATTGTTATCATAAAAATTCCAACCGGAAACACAATTGGCCGTTAAATCTTCGTGGGTGCAATCAACACCTGTATCCGCGACACCCACAATTACAGTATTTGAGCCAGTATTAGAATCCCAAGCTAAGGGAGTGTTGATCTTTGATTTGTCCCACTGGCTTGGCCAATAGGAATCATTTGGTATTAAATCAGGAGCTAAAATAGCATCAACTTCAACAAATTCCAGATTGCCTTTTTCCTTGGCTTTCAATTTGTCTACTGCTTCTTGGGGAGTATCATCGGCGGAGATAGAGATTAATTTTACACCGATGGCTTTAATTTCTGATTTCTCTTTCAAATTGTTTCTGGAAAGTATTTTTTCTTGTTCTTTGGTAGTCAAAGTTTTTTTAAATTTTACCAAAATATGGTCTTCTGCTTCTCCGACTTTACCGCCCTTATAGCTGGGAACTATAACGCTGGCAATATTGGATTCACTTTCTGTTAAAACAACAAATTTCTGAATACTCAATAAAGTACCGGTCATAAGCAGCATAGTAACAACAACAAATACAGCCCAGTGCACCACTGAGCAGCGTGAATAGTTGTGCCAATCACTATACCATTTGCTGTGTTCAAGTAGATGGTTGTGTATTTTTTTCATAAGTTTAATGGTTTAACTTATAATTATTAACTCTACTTCAAAAATTTAAACGAAGCAAGGATTTCTTAAGACTCCCCGAGGTTAAACCTCGGGGAAGATTAAACCCCATGAAAGACTCATTTAATTTCATAAATCCTCTTTTCCCCGTTCGGCATTTCGTATTGAAGCTGAGTGTCAGAAAGCCATTTGGGTTTAGTGAAATAGGTGGGATCGTCATAAGTGGCCAAAAGAGTTTTCTCTTTTGTAAATAAGTTATAAAGATAAAAATGAACAATTTTACCTTCTTTTTTCCATTGTTCGCGATACGCTTGGTCTAAATCGGCAAATCCTGTCCACGGCGAACCATCATCATATGTAACATATCCCAATTCGGGATTTAGGACATCTCCGCCCATTGTTCCAACTGGCGCCTCAAATACTTCCCATTTCCAAGTTCCGATTTCTATTCTAAAGAAAGCTAACACGTCTGCTCCATCAAAAATATTTCCCCAAAAATATCTGCCGTCTTTTGTCCATTCTTTAAGACCGAAATTCCCGACAATATCGGGATATTTTTGAGAAAGCTCTTTGGCAGATATTATGAAAGCATCTTTTTTATCTGAAAGAGTTTTAATGACAATAGAATAATCATCTTGGCCGGCATAACCTTTTTCAAGAGCAAGATATTTCTCATCAGGAGAAATGCGGAAGTCATCATTAAAAAATAATAGATAATTGCCATTATTGTCTGTTTTGCTAAAGGTTAAAATTGAGAGGCCATTCTGGGTATAATTATATGACCATAATTCGGCGCTGTAATTTGGTGTTTTGCGTCTTGTTTTACTATCGTAATTAAATTGTCTTATCACATAAAAGTTACATTTATGTAATTCTTGACCATGATAATGATCAGTAATTATATTTTTGATTTGAAAACGATTTATCTCTTGTCCTGTTTTTTTGTCAGACACTACAATATAAGTATTATCTTTATCGTTTTCGTAAGTTGTCACACTGTTATCACTTAAGCATCCTGATTTTGTTGGTTTTATGAAATAAAAAATAGCTATAGCGACCGCAAAAACTAAGAAAATTGAAATTATTAGAATTTTAATTTTTTTGCTCATGGTACAATTCGTACGGAATCAGAACCCCTGATGGTTATTCCATTTTGTAATTTACCTTCAAGGTTTGTAGTAATGTCAGTTGATGACAAACTAAATGTTTCGGTGGATATTTTTACAACAACATCAATAAAACCGTCTGTGTTTAAGTCAGAGTAGTTAAAAACGGATTGCCCATTACCCTTAAGTTTAACAGAAGCACTGCCAAGTCTAATTGTAGGAATATTAATATTTTTAACATCAAGCGCCGCAGAACCAAAAATTGCCACAGGAATAACGCCATTAGAGCCCAGATTAATGCTGTTAGGGTAAGTGCCGGGCTTGATATCAATTGAGACAGGAATAACAATTTCTCCGGGCTTGCCATTGGTTAAATTAAGAGAATAATCGGTTATAAGATTCGGCTGGGTGTTGCCGGTTATTGTCTGGAAATGAGAATTGCCGTCTGAATCGTAAATATCTGAGTTAAGAGAATAATTTCCTGCACCGGTGCCTATAATCTGGATATCATATTGACCATCGGTAGGCTCCAGTATTTGAATGATTTTATTTTTATGTTGAGAGGGCGGATTTTCTCCCGTGGGATCATCAAACCCTTCCTCAAAATACCAGCCGTTGGATATCTGGTTATATTCTACGCCGTTTTGGTCTTTGCCAAGTTTATTACCAAAAGAATCGGTTATTAAAAGTTCTGCCGGAGAACCAAGAACAAGGGTCATGGCTTTTTGGGCAATTCCGTCTCCTTTCTTGTAAATTCTCAAGCCGTCAAAGCCGTTATCGTAATTTCTGACGTGCTGAATGTCACTATTAAAACCTTCGTTTAATATTTTGGTATTATACCAGGCAGGGTCTTTAACAGAATAAGTGGAAGCTAATTTTTTATCTATTACAAAGAAATGTTCGCGGCTAATGCCACCTCTTCCACGATTGGCTTTGGCAATAACTGGCTGGTTGTTATTAAGTTTTTCATCTAAAAGCACGTAGTTGTTTGTAGTTTTGTCGCTTTTTTCGTACTTGATTCTCCAGCCCGTGTATTTTGCGGCTGCAATCCAATTAACACCTCCATTTACATATCCTCCTGATTCACTATTAAGCCAGTTGTTTATTTCTTTTGGATTGACATCAAGTTCTTGGGTATTTGTTATTCTATAACTTCTGGCAACCATTACGATAGAAGTAATGGCGCATCCACAGTTAGAGATGCTAAAACCACAATCAGAATTACCATCAGCATACTTTAGTCCATCCCATTCATCAGTATCAGATATTGATGGATAAGGTGATAATATTTGTGTATACAACGGCACTCCCGTTCCCACATCAAACTCAATCATTTATATATCTCACCATAAGCACTTCCACCTAGCCAAGTATAAGTACCGTTTCCTTGAACATTTAACGGAAAATCATATTGACCGTTATTATTAACAGACACATCGTTCCAACTGAAATTAATGGTCCAATCCGGAGAAGTGGCGGCAAAAGAATGAGGCGTAAAAAAGAAAAAAATGAATAAAATAAAAGTAAAGATAATTATTTTGCCTGTTTTCATCATGTAAATAAATTATATCACAACTTATTTTCCGTAACTACTCTATTCTCATCCACTTTCTATTGTTACCATTTTTCACGACCGCTCCATTTGGTCACAATGCAGTCTGTGGTAATATATAATTAATATATAATATATGCCTAAACACAAACCGATAAAATTTGAAACAACCCTAGAACCAAACCTTAAAAAGTATCTTTTAAGGATAATAAAAGAAAACTCTAAAGCCAAAACTACTCTTAATGCCACCCTTGCATTAATAGCTACCGGAGGAATTTTAACCTTTGGCGTCGCCTTCCCTAACGTTTTAGGAATAATAGAAAAAATAAGACAAAGGCAAAAAAGAGAAAGTTACGAAGAATATAGAAAAATATGGTATACCTTTAATAAATTAAAACAAAAACACAATTTGGAATTTTTAAAAGAAGAAGAAGATTGTCTTATTTATACTGTTACTGAAAATGGAAAGAAAAAAATTAAAAAGTTTATCCTTGATGAATTAAAAATTAGTGTCCCAAAAAATTGGGATGGAAATTGGCGGCTTGTTATTTTTGACATACCGGAAAACCAAAGAAAAATTAGAGACTCGCTTAGAAATAAATTGGAAGATCTTAATTTTTATCAGTGTCAGAAAAGCGTTTGGGTTCATCCTTTCCCTTGTATAGAAGAAATAGAATTCTTAAAAGATTTTTTTAATATAAAGCCCCTTGTGAAAATATTTCTTGTAAAAGAAATGACTGATGAGAAAGTTTTATATTATTTTAAGAATTTACTCAAGAGCGCAATAATAAAACAATAAATCTATTACTAATCTATTGTTACCATTTTTCACGATCGTTCCATTTGTTCACAATAGATATAAAAAATTAATTATTTTTAGTTTTTAGATCAACCGTAAAATGTCACGGTAGGTTATTGCCAGCATTAGAACCAGAAGTAATGCCAGGCCTACGGCGTGGGCAATACTGCTGAATCTTTCGCTCACTGGCGAGCCCTTAATTTTTTCTATGAGCAGAAATAAAATTCTTCCGCCGTCCAATGCCGGGAACGGAAGAATATTGATAATAGCCAGATTTATGGAAAGCATAGAAATAAAACCGAGAAGATACGAAAATCCCATTTTTGCCGCAGCTCCTGTTGCGCCTGCAATGCCAACCGGCCCCATCACCTGGTCAAAACCAGCCAAACCTCGAAAGGCATCAACAATAAAAGAATAAGTTGCGACGGCAATGGCAATTGTTAATTGATAAGTAAATTTTGCGGCGTAAGGCAAAGCCTTATACCACGGAAGTTTTAATGTGCCTGCCTCGTCCATGGCAATGCCGATTGCGCCCTGGCCCTGGGGCGGATTTTTTCTTGGCACAAGTTTAACAGAAATACCTTCTCCGTTGTGGTTTAGATTTATGGAAACTTCCTTATTTTTGTTGACGCTGATAAAATTTTGGAAATCTTGAATGCGGGAAAAACCGATTATCTCATCCCCTGCCTTAATCCCAACCATTTCTGCAGGAGAATCTTTTGCCACTTCTATGACAATTATTCTTACATTACTGATATTTGCGCCCGCTGGAACAGCAGAGGTGCTGGTGGGCAAACCGATAATATAGCCCAAAGAAATCAAAACCCATGCCAGAACAAGATTAAACAAAACACCTGAAGCCAAAACCATTGTCCTTGTCAGCGCTGATTTTGACGCGAAACTTCGCGGGTCGTTTGGGTTTGTGGCATCATCTTCGCCGTGAATTTTTACATAACCGCCAAGAGGCAAGAGATTTACGGCGTAAGTTGTTTCCCCTTTTTTCCAGCTGAATAATCGCGGAGGAAAGCCAATGGCAAATTCGTCCACTCTTATCCCAGCCTTTTTTGCAGTAATAAAATGCCCAAACTCATGGGACAAAATCAAAATCGCAAGAACGATTATAAAAATAATTACAGACAAATTTTTAATTTCTAATTACTAATTTCTGATTTTTTGCTGTCAGACAGATTTTCCAGTTCTTCGTTTGCCCTGTCTATCAGGTTCTGCAGTTCATCTTTGTAGCGGAATTTTTCGTCTTCTGACATTTCTTTTCTTTTTTCCCTGTCCTGAATATCTTTCCATGTTTCGTCCCGCTCCTGGCGCAGAGAAATTTTCGCCTCTTCGTGTTTTTCCGAAAGAATTTTAAGCAATGCCTTGCGCCTCTCTTCTGACAATTGCGGAACGGAAACTCGTATGGACTGCTTGTCTGCAATGGGTTGAATGCCCAGATTTGACCCACTGATTGCACTCTCTATATTTTTTATAACTGACATGTCCCAGGGAGTGATGCGTAAGGTTTTTGCGTCTTCAACGCTGATTGAGGCCACATGCTTAATGGGCAATTTTGAGCCATAGGAATCAACCAGAATATCTTCAACAAGAACAGGACTTGCCCGGCCGGTTCGCAAACTGGCTATTTCGCGCTTAAAAAACGCTTTTGTCTCCTCCACTTTATTTTTTGTTTTGGAAAAATCGTACTTCATAAATATATTTTATATTTTTGGTAGAGCCAACGCAATATGCTCCAAAACCATTTTGGCTGACGCGCCGCGGCTAAGAAGAAAACTCCTGCACCTGCCGATCTCATTAAGCGCAGATAATTTTTCTTTATTTTTGTTTATTATTATTTCTAAACCATTTAAAAATTCCATTGCCGTAAATCTGTCGTCAGAAAATTCTTTTATTATTTCAAGCCGTTTTTCAGCATTGCTTTTTAAAAATTTCTCAAAAGTTTCTTCTTTTTCTTCATCCGGTTCTATATTTCCCCTGCCAGTATTTATGACAACTAAGCGCGAACGCAGAGTTGGCAGAACATCGTCCAGCGACGGCAATAAAATAAAAAAATGCGTGCCTTCATACGGCTCTTCAAAAGTTTTGAGCAGAGCATTGGCCGACTCGATGCTGAAGCCATTGGTTTCCAAAATAAAAACTTTTTTATCGCCTACCAACGGACGTTTGGACGCTTTGCCTATAATTTCATGGCTGTCGTCAATGCCGAATAAATCGTATTTTTCGTAAAAAAAATCCGGATGGGTTTCAAGCTTATCTTTTTTGTCCAAGATAACTCTGGCTGTTTCAAAAGCTATTTTTTTAGATTCTTCAAGATTCCCCATCAGCAAATATCCGTGATGAAAATTCTCGCTTCCAATATGAAAATCCAAAATAGATTTCATTATCTTTTCGCCATTATGCTTTTTTTGTAGGCGTTTAAGTGGTCTAGGGCAACTCCTGTGCCTTTGGCAACGCAGAAAAGCGCGTCTTCGGCAACTTTTGCTTTTACTCCGGTGCTTCTGAAAACAAGCTCATCTATATTTCTCAAAAGCGAAGTTCCGCCGGTCATGGTGATACCATTGTCTATGATATCAGAAGAAAGTTCGGGCGGCGTATCCTGTAGAACATTTTTAATGGCGCGCATCATTTCCCGCAATTCCGCGTCAATGGCCTTAACTATTTCGTTGGTTGTGATTTCCGCGCTTCTGGGCAGACCGGTCAGAAAATCTCTGCCCTTAATTTTATATGTCATTTCTTCATCAACAGGCACTGCCGAACCGATATTAATTTTTATGTCTTCGGCTGTTCTGTCGCCGATTGCCAAATTAAAATTTTTCTTGATGTAATCAGCAATTGCCTGGTCAATTTTATCTCCAGCACATTTAACAGAATTTGAAGCCACAATTCCGCCCAGAGAAATTACTGCCACGTCAATAGTTCCTCCGCCAATATCAACAATCATGTGGCCTGACGGCTCATTAATAGGAATGCCAGCGCCAATGGCTGCCAAAACCGGCTCCTTAACAACATAAGCTGCTTTTGCGCCGGCCCTTACTCCTGCTTCAACAACAGCCCGCCTTTGAGTAGACGTAACGCCGGCTGGCACAGAAACCATTACTTCGGGTTTGAAAAAATTCCATTTGCCCAATGCCTTGGAAATAAAATATTTAAGCATTGCTTCTGTCACACGATAATCCGCAATCACTCCGTCTTTCATGGGACGATAAGCAATAATGGTGTCAGGCGTTTTTCCTATCATTGCCTTTGCTTCGTTGCCCACTGCCAGAACCTTATTATCCGGCACAGAAACAGCCACAACAGACGGTTCATTCAAAACAATGCCCTGGCCTGGCACAAAAACAAGAGTGGAAGCTGTCCCCAAATCAATCCCGAGCTTTTTCACAAACAAAACCATAACAGTATAATATTAAATCTTCTTTACTTTAACGTCAATTTCTGCAAAAATTAGAATAATGACTGCCAAAAGCAGAAGATTAGTTTTAATTTTGTGTTTCTTATTTTTTGTGGTTGCCTCGCCTGTTGTTCTTTTATATACCATGGGCTATCGCTGGGACAGCGGACTGAAGCTTTACGGGACCGGCGGACTTTATATTGCTTCGTCTGTTTCCGGCTCAAAAATTTTCGTAAACAACAAAGAAGAAAAAGAAACCGGCTTTCTGCAAAACGACCTCTTTTTGCAAAGTCTGATGCCCGGCAAATATTCTGTTCTCATAACAAAAGATGATTATTGGCCTTGGTCAAAAAAACTTGCGGTTAAAGAAAAATTAGTAACAGAGGCAAGGGCGTTTATGGTGCCAAGCAATCCCAATGGCAAAATAATACTTAGAGAAAATTTCTCGCCGCTTGAAAGTTCGCAATACGAAGAAATTTTAAATATCTTGAATAATCTTAAAAAACCACTTGATAAAAAAGCCACTGACGCACAAAAAGACCTTTATTACAGCCGGCTTTCCAGTAATAGCAAGGAAAAAATCTGGTGGGATCCCCAAACAAACAAGATCTGGGCGGAATGGCTTAGTGATTCCAATTCCCTGCCCTATTTTTTTTGCGACGATAAAAATTGTTCTTCCCAGCTTTTAATTTACGAATTAAAAACCCTTATTAAAAATATTGATTTTTATCCAAACAGAAAAGACCTCATAATTTTTGCCATGCAAAACAGCATCTATGCCATAGAAATTGACGGTCGCGGCGGAAGAAACATTCAGCCGGTTTATAAAGGCAAAGACCCCATTTTTACCGTCTATTCCAAAGATAATTTTTTGTATATTTTAGACGATCAAAACTTGATTCAAATAAATTTAAAATGAAAATCGCAAATGTTATTCCCATTGCCAAGGGCGTGCCGAAAGAAAAACTTTCTTATTTTACCAGCAAGGACGTGGAGCCGGGCGCTCTTGTAACCATACCGCTTAAAAAAAGAATAATTCCGGCAATTGTTTCTTCTGTGGATGAGCTTAAAAGTTTGAAGTCCACTCTCAAAAAGTCTGGTTTTGTCCTAAAATCCATAAAAAGCGTAAAGGCTTCATGTTTCTTTGATAAAGATTTTATAGGCGCCTGCGAAGAAGGCGCAAAATATTTTCTGTCGTCAGCGGGAGAAGTGCTAAAAGATTTTGTCCCCTCAATTATTTTTGACAATCCTTCCCCTTTAAAAAACGAGAATATCAAAACTGCTCTTCCAAGACAAGAAATTGTTCTGGCGCAATATCCTCCCAAAGACCGCTTTCAATATTATAAAAGCATAATCAGAGAAGAATTTGCCAGAGGGCATTCTGTTTTTTTGTGTATGCCGGCGATTTCCGATCTGGAAAAAATTTCTCAGGAAATACAAAAGGGTATAGAAAATTATACTTTTATTCTGCACGGTAAAATTCCGGCCAAAAAAATCAGGGAGACGTGGAGTAAAATTTTAATGGAGGAACATCCTGTTTTGATAACAGCCACAAAAACTTTTCTCTCTTTGCCGAGAAAAGATATCGGCACCATAATTATGGAAGAAGAAAATTCTTCTCTTTACAAGCTGGAACAGAGGCCGCATCTCGACGTCAGAAAAATTATTGAAATAATATGCAGAAAAACAAAAAAACGTTTTATCATCGGCGATTCTCTGATACGGACGGAAACCTTTTTCGGCAAAGAAAAAAATCCCTCATTTTCCCGCCCCCTGTCCGAGGCAGAACAGATTATCGTTGACATGAAAAAGGAACAGAGCAGTTTGAACTGGCAAAGGCCCAAAGAGCTTTTAGTCATCAGTCATCAGCTTAAAGAAATTATAGAAGAGGCCTACAAAAACAACGAAAGGGTTCTTTTGTTTATCAACCGCAAAGGGCATAGCCCGACCACTATCTGCCAGGACTGCCAATTTGTGATATTGTGCGATAAATGCGCCACGCCCCTTGTTCTGCATAAACCGCCCGGAGACTGGGTCTGCCACAAATGTCTCTCTATCACAAAATCTCCGGAGAGATGCCCTTATTGCAAGAGCTGGAGATTGATAACACTGGGCATGGGCGCGGAAAAAGTTTTTGAGGAAATAGAAAAACTTTTTCCCAAATTTAAAATTTTTAGAATGGACAGCGATATTATCAAAAATATAAAACAGGGAAAGGAAACTGCGGAAAAATTTTTGAACTCGCCCGGCTCAATTTTAATAGGCACGGAAATAATTTTTTCTTATTTTAACGCCCTAAAAGATTCTCCCATAGAACGTGTTGGTGTAGTTTCCCTTGACTCTCTCTTCGGCCTGCCTGACTTTAGAATCAATGAAAAAATTTTCCATATTTTATTAAAACTCAGATATTTGGCAAAAAAGACTTTTTTAATCCAGAGCAGATTGGCTGAATCAACTTCAATTTTTGACAACGTGGTTAAGGGCAATATTTCCGGTTTTTATAAAGACGAAATTGAAAACCGCAAAAATTTTGAATACCCGCCGTTCAAACTTTTAATTAAAATTACCAAAGAAGGCAGGGACAATTCAAAATTAAAAATAGAAATTGAAAAATTAAAAAGAGATTTAGAAGAATGGAAACCAATAATTTATCCGGCATTTATTCCCAAAGTAAAAAATATTTATTCCTGGCATTTGCTCTTAAAATTAGACCCAGAAACCTGGCCGGACAAACAGCCCAAACTTTACGAAAAATTGTTATCTTTAACGCCAAACTGGAAAATAGATATAGACCCAGAAAGTTTACTGTAGTACTGTTTCAAAATGGATTCTTGATTTGTCGCTCGGCAGATAGCGCCACCAGGAGGGAGAAAAGATTATTTCCGCCTTTTCTATATTGGGATAATTTTGGAAGACCGACGCATAGTCTCCGTTATTTACTAACATCAAATCATTGGTCAGTTTTTCTTCGTCTGTTTTCCAGACAAAATTAGCATCGCCCTTTATTTCAAAAGTCATTTTTGTGTTGTCGTTATTTTTGGAAACAAGATTAAAATTTAAGTCTTCAAGATTTGATACATAAACACTACTATTGTCTTCTCCGTTCTGAGACAGATATTTTTTAACCAATGCGCCGGAAAGCCCGTCTTTTTTAATCAAGAACCCGGTGCTGGTTGCGCTGGCAATAAAAGAAAAATTTTTACCCACTTCTTCCACAAAATCCGTAGCCAGCGCGTTTTTATAAAGCAAATATTCAGTTGGTTTTTGCTTGTTCATTTGTTCAAAAAAATAATCAGTGAGCTGGCTCTCAAGAGAATTTTTGGCGTTGTTTATATCTGCATCTGTGGCAACAACAGTATCCCCCAGCGCTCCTCCGGTCATAAATGTTTTGGAACGTCCGTAAATTTTGTCGTATTTTGCCGTACCCTTAAAGCCGACTATGGAAAAATCTGTCAGCCCAATATTACAATCCGGCCCTGGTTTATCCGCATAAACTCCAACTTCCACTGAGCCATTACCAGGAATAGTGACTGCCTTTTCTGTTTTATATATTTTCCCATCAGGTGTTGAAAGGCGTGTGTCAATCAAAAGATACTGCCCCTTGGAACTATAGGTATTATAAAGGACAATTGTGCCCCGAGCACTTTGTCCGCCCTTTGAAATGCCGGTGGCGTTAAAAGAAAGAGAATTTTTTTTGGCCATCTGGATTATTTCAAAGCTCAAATTATCAAAAACGGCATCGATATTTATCACCTGCTGCCTCGGCGTTATTTTTATATTGGCAGAAGAAAATTTTATCAAAACAAACCCCGCTCCCAAAATAACCGCCAGCACCAAAAAAACAAAAAAATAAATTTTCTTGGATGATTTTTTGCCGGGGGCTTTGGGCTCCTGCGGTGGTTTTTGCGGTGCCTCTGGTGCTGGCACGCGTTTTATCTTTTTTCTTATTACGTCTTCAATAATTCTTTTTGCCATAATATTATAAATTTTTATTTGCAAAAATAGATTCCATTAAAAGAAATACATCTCCTTTTTCAGCCGGCCTTTTCATATTAAAATTGACGCTTTGATTTAAACCCTCAAAAAGGATTTTACTGACATTAAACGGTTGTCCAAAAATAGTGAATTTTGCGAAATCATCTCCCTCAGCGCATTTAATAAACATATTTCCTATTGCCTCATCTCCTATAAAAAAGATATTCTGGGGTAATGGTTTGGAGCCGGAAATTTTTTCCAGCGCGGATTTAAAAGATTCGCGCCATTCCCTTTGGGACTCTTCTATTATAAAAGAAATTTTTTGGGCGTTGCTATCTTCCGCGTGTTTTTTTAAATAGGTCTCAAATAGAGATGATGCCTCCTGTGGGAAGGTGTTGAATTTGGAGGCAATTTTTCTAAGGAAAAAATTTCTACCCTTGGGAAAGGATACTATTTCTTCTATATTGTCTTTTCTAAAAAGAGAAATATCTGTCATTTCTCCCCTCATATCAACAACAACAAAACCTTCTTGGGTATTCATATTTTCTCTTAAAAAAGAGAAGGAGACGTATGGAAATGTTCTAAAAATCAGGGGTATCCCGCCGAATCCATCAAGAATATAAGATTTAATTTCTTTAATTATCTTCTGACTTCCCAGACTCATATAAAAATAAATCTTTATTGTTTTTGTCTTTTTGCCAATGGGGTCCTTAGTATAATATCCGTTAAGCTCCACTTTCAAAATTTCATGCTCTATAAATTCCGGCTGTCCGTTTGATTCTGGAGAAGATCTCCAGTGCGTTTTAAAAATTTCCTCTTCGCTTTTTATAATACCGTCAAAAAGTTTTCTATCAACCCTGATGGGCTCCTCCCTCTCAAAATTTATGATACGGCTCTGCGGTGTAAACCAAGGGAAAAGAAAAATGCAAAGGCACTCGTCCGGTCCGCTTGGATAATCTTTTAAAAGCATTAATATTGCACTTTTAAAACTGGCACAGGTGCAGCGCCAAAAGGCCTCAAAGCTGACATCAAAAAGAAAATTCACCGGTACTCTGATTGTGGAAATAATTTTTGGTTTGTCTTTCTTGTTTTGTTCAAACAAAATACCGCCAATTGAGGAACTGGATATTTCCATAACCGCTATAATTTTCCCTTTTTTATGAACCATCTTTTGAATCAAAAACTATGAATTTATATCCTATAAAATTCCAGGTAAGTGCGGTCGCGGCAGAGATAACCGCGCCCAGCTGAGTCCATGTTGTTGGGTCGACCCCCTTAAATGGCGGAATGTTATTTACAAAAAAGTAATCAACAATAATATTTATTGTCAATCCAATTATACTCACCACAAAAAATTGCAGAAATTCCTTGGATGATTTTTTATTGTTCGTTTTTTTAAACGTCCAGTGTTTATTCCAAAAATAACTGTTTATGACAGCGACCAAAAAAGAAATCCCCTTAAAACCTGACTGCATCAAGCCCGATACCACGCCCGTGGTAAAAACAAAAAAACTCAAAACAGATATGTCTATTAAAAAATTCAAACCGCCGACCAAAACAAATTTCGCCAGCTGATAAACAACCGGCGCAATCTTACCCAAGAAGTAAGCGACAATAAGCCCCAACACACACGCCAGAGGAAATATTATGGGCAGATATTTTAAATAGGGCGCAAAAAAAAGATTTTGAGAAATAAAAACAATCAGCCATGAAGCAATTTCTCCTATTATGACTGTTAACAAGATATCTTTTTTGAAGTTGTTCATAACATATTAATTATATGTTAAAATAAAAATCAATGGAAGAGGCAATAAAGAAGTACAATCTTATTTTTATTGTTTTGATAATGGCAGTTGCCATCTTTTTGCGTTTTTATGACTTAAAAACCGCTCCTCCGGGCCTTTATTCAGACGAGGCCATGAACGGCGCCAATACCCTTGAGGTGATTGAGGCGCCCGGCGGATTGTGGAAAAACATCAAGGCATTTTTCCCGGACAATAACGGCCGGGAAGGATTATTTATAGATATTCAGGCAATAGCAGTAAAATATCTTGGCAACGAAGCCTGGGTTTTGAGATTAGTAAGTGCAATCTTTGGCAGTTTAACAGTATGGGGCCTTTATCTATTAACCAAAGAGTTATTTAATAAAGAATCTGTAGCGCTTTTGGCCTCTCTTTTTCTTGCCACCAGTTTTTGGCATATAAATTTTTCCCGCATTGGATTCAGGGCGATAATGGCGCCTTTCTTTTTATGCTGGGGTTTGTGGCTGGTTTTTGTTTTGCGGCGAAAGCCAAACTGGCTTTTAGGACTTTTTTCCGGTTTTGTTTTTAGCCTGGGTTTTAATTCATATATCTCTTATAGAATGGCTCCGTTGCTGCTGATTTTTCCTCTCTGGCCATTACTTAAAAATAAAAAAATTCTTGCTCTTGTATTTTTTGTAATAGGGGTTTGTTTGGCAGTCTATCCCCTTGCAAATTATTATTTTGCACATCCGCAGGATTTCTTGGGCAGAACATCGCAAATTTCTATTTTTTCCGCAGCATCACCCATTCTTGAACTGGCAAAAAATATTATCATAACTATTGGCATGTTTTTAGTTGTCGGAGATTTTAACTGGCGCCATAATATCGCTGGCAATCCGGAACTCTGGTGGCCAATGGCAATTTTATTTCTGATAGGCATAATAATCAGCGTCAAAAAAATAAGAAAAAAAGAAGAACCTGTTGCCAGTTATTGGTTACTAGTTACTTGGTTAGTAATAATGCTTCTGCCAGTTGTTATTTCCGACGAAGGCCTGCCTCATGCTTTGCGCAGTATTGTTGTCGCGCCCGTAGCAATGATTTTTGCAGCACTAGGTTCTGTCTGGCTGATTGAAAAAATTAGTGCATGGCTCAAAACACAGAAAGAAAAATATCCTGAAAAAATTCGTCAGCTTTCTAGAATAAAATTTGAGCTCAATGTTCTGCTTTTTGCTTTTTTAATCGTGTTTTGCATAAACACCTACAAGCAATATTTTTGGGACTGGGCCGCTAGGCCGGAAGTGGCATCGTCGTTTAATAAAGACATGGCTGATCTGGGAAATTATTTAAACCGCGCGCCAATCGGCATTAAAAAATATGTCATTGCCAACAGCGACGGCGACTCACAAATTCTACCCATGCAAACATTGCCCATAATGTTTTTGTCAGATACCTATCTCAAACAAAAACAGGACGAAAAAGATATTTATTATATCCTGCCGAAAGATATTGATAATTTTATAAAAGAGGCGAACAGCGAACGTTCCATACAAATTTTTATGATGAAAAACGATCCACAGCTGAGAAAAAAATTATCAGAAGCAATCCCCGGCCTTTTCACCTATACCGACCAAAACGTATTAATCCAACAAAGATACCGTGAATAAAATTACGAAAATTTTTGCCCTGTTAATTCTTGCCTTCATGTTTTTGCTGATGTTCTTTTCTGTACGCAATGATTCAGCCACCTTTGACGAGGTGGCTCATATTCCGGCTGGATATTCTTACATCACCCAGCAGGATTACCGTCTGAATCCTGAACACCCGCCGTTAATAAAAGATTTGAGTGCAATCCCTCTTTTATTTTTAAAACTCAACTTCCCCGCGAACATTCCGGCATGGCGCGACCAAATAAACGGCCAGTGGGAATTCGGCCACTACTTTTTATACGAAGCAAACATAAACACTGACCAGATTCTTTTGTGGGCCCGGTTTCCAATGATGCTCTTGGCGCTTTTATTCGGCTGGCTGTTGTTTAAATGGGCAGGAAAAAATTACGGCAATAAAGTGGGGCTTCTAACTTTGTTTTTTTATTCTTTTTCGCCCACCATCATTGCCCACTCGCGTTATGTGACAACAGACATTGGCGCTGCATTTGGTTTTTTTATCGGCATCACAACTTTTATAAATTTTTTAACCAGCCCGACAAAGAAAAATCTTCTAATGGCCGGCCTGGCATTCGGCATTGCCCTGCTTTTAAAATTTTCCGTTGCGCTTCTTACCCCCATATATGCCGTCTTGGCAATTTTATGGATATTTTTAGATAAATCCAATTTTCTAAAAACAATCGGCAAAACTATCTTGATTGGTTTGATCGGAATTGTTGTTATCTGGGGAGTATATGAATTTCAAATTTTGCGTTATCCGCAGGAAATACAAATACAAAGCGCTCAGGGCCTCCCCTTTTCATTTTTAATAACAGCACTTTCCCAGCATAAAATAACGCAGGGACTGGGCCAGTATTTGCTCGGACTTATTCTAACTCTTCAGCGCGCTAGCGGAGGGAATAATGTTTATTTTATGGGAACAGTTTCCGCATCCGGTTCAACAGCATACTTTCCCATTCTTTATTTATTAAAAGAATCTCTGGCATTCCATATTCTCACCATAATAATTTTAATTTTCAGCATCACAAACATTATCAGGACAAAAGAAAAAAGTTTCCGAGCAATCGTAGAATGGATGCACGATAACTTTGCAATAACAGCCAGCGCAATTTTTGTTCTTATTTATTGGACACAGGCAGTGACCAGTAATCTCAATATTGGCCTGCGCCATATTCTGCCCACTCTGCCGTTTATTTATTTTATGGTGGCGCGTCAGACAATCCGCTGGGCAAAAAACAGCCCCATAGAAAATCCACAGAGCGTTTTTGATTATATAAAACATTTTTATTATCTTTATGTGAAATCAATAGAAAAATACCTGATTGTTGCATCGCTTCTGCTCTGGATATTGCTTGCTGATATTCTCGCCTTTCCGTATTTTGTTTCTTATTATAACGGGCTCGGCGGAGGAATCTGGAACGGGTATAAAATAGCCACTGATTCCAATTACGACTGGGGACAAGATTTAATAAGATTAAAAGATTGGCTTAATACTCAACCCCAAATTACAAAAATAAACTTAGATTACTTTGGTGGAGGAGACCCGCAATATTATTTGGGCGATAAATTTGTGCCCTGGTGGTCAGCAAAAGGCTTGCCTCAAGCTGGTTCATGGCTGGCGATTTCAGTAAACTCTTTACAAGGCGCAATCGCAAAACCAACAAAAAGCTTTGTAGTCAAACCCGAAGATTCCTACTCGTGGTTAAAAGACAAAAAACCAACATACCATCCAGTCCCCTCAATTTTGATATATAAATTTTAAGTATTGACTTCTGGTCATTCTTGATATATAATGTAGGCAGATTGCTGAAATCTGTATTGGTATTGCTCTAGGAGTGATAAGTGCAGAAATCGGCAAAATTGTTTGTTTGACAAGGAGAAAAGCATGACTCGCATGCTCGTTTGCTTGCTTGCAACTCTTGCACTGCTTCTCGCGGTAGCCACTTCGGCTCCGCTCGCTGCGCAGGAAGATGTTTACGTGGTTCAGCCGGGCGACAATCTCTGGAAACTGGCCGGGTCGCATCTCGATGATGTGCGTCTCTGGGAGCAGATCTACAAGGACAACCCGTTTCTGCGGGAGTCGGGTCGCCGGTTTCAAAAGAAAGGAATTGTCTACGTTCTGATCCGACCCGGAGAAAAGTTGGTGGGTTTGGAGAAAATCGGCATCATGGCCGAGATTGCTCCAATCAGCCAACTCGAACTTCCGCAACCGGCTCCCGTGGTGTATCACGTGCCGACCACGCCAAGGTGGGTGTGGTGGCCGCTCGGTCTCGCGCTACTTCTGCTCATCGCTGCCTATCTGATTTACCGAATGCTCACGCGGGATCCGGAGACGGCGGGACCTTCTGTCGTTCCGGGTGGAGTGAATCCAGAAGATGCGGCAAGTCAGCTTCAGCAGATGGCGGCGCGCCAGAACCAGGAACGAACGGGAGTTACGATTCCCGCACAACAGTTCACTGTTCTGCGCCAGACGGCCGGTCGCATCTGGGGCGTGATGAACGTCCGCTATGCCGATAGTCGCTCCGTTCCTCGCCAGCTTCACGGCGAGCGCGCTTACGAGGCGATTGTCCGGTTCCCAAATGGAAACGAGGAGACGATTTATATGCTGCAAGCGTGCGGCAACGATCTCCGCTATGGCGGAATCAGTCGGTATTTGCCCGGACCGGAGTTTCGGTTCGAAGCAGATCAGCCAGCAGTCCCCGTTGCACCAGTAGCCGAACCGACCCCAGCACCAGCGCCCGTTGAACAAACTTCAGCTCCCGCTCCCCAAGAAGAAGGGGCGATTACCTTCGAGTTCAAGCGAGCTTCGAACGGTCAACCGGCCATGGTTCGCCTGAAGGGCATTGAAACCGAGGAGTTCAGCTTCTCGGTCGGCAATGAAGGCACGACCCTCCGTTACCGTGAGGTAACGGCAAACAAGTAGCACGCGCTCTCACGCGTTTCGTGAGACATGGTCCCGCAGAGTATCGCGGGACTTTTTTTATTTAAACTTATAGTAAACTTTGTTTCCAAATCGTAGGTCTATGTAGTCTAGAATATTTTGTTTGTTGCCTATTTTGTTTAGGGTAATTTTTAAGTTTTCAAAAGTGAGATTGGGTTCGTTTTGTTCGTTGAGCATTATGAGCCAGCCGGCATCTGTGGATAATTTATAAATTCCCTCTTTTTCCAAATTGATTTTAAAAATTTTTATATTTTCCTGAGACAGAAGATTTTTAAAACTTATTAAATTCCTGAATTTATCTTGTGTTAAAATATTTTTCCCGATTGATGCAGTCTCACTTCTTTCGTCAAAAAATTTCAGATATAAATTATCGGAAAAATACGGCGCGTTTTCAAAAATATATCCGTTTTCGTCTATAAATGCGCACTGACTGTTACTTTGGCTGCCGCAAAAAAGCGCCTCTTGTTTCCTTTCCGTAATATTGATTGATATTTCATGGGGCAGGTTTTTGTTTATAGAAATTGCCTCGGCGCGGGGAAATTTATTTAACAAATCGCTTTTCAGTATTTTTTTTGATAAAAGCAGGATATTATCTTGGGGAACTATAAAAAGATTTTTTCTGGCCAAAAAATCTTGAACCTCTGTAATTATCATTTTTGTTTCCAGAAAGTTATTCCCGCTTATGGAAATTTTCTGGATTTTAAAATATGGAAGATACAAAAGACCGGAGATTATAAGTAAAAACAAAAAAACAGCCCCGGCCCAAATAAAAATCTTGCTGAGCGCCCCTTTTCTCTTTATTTTTCTGGAAGATTTTAAAATATCTTTCCGCCTTTTCATTTTGGCTTGGAAATTTTCTTTTTTCCCATGTATTTCTGCAGAACTCTGGGTATCAAAACAGAACCATCTTCCTGTTGATAGTTTTCTAGAATGGCAATAAAGGGCCTTGGCGTGGGCATGGCAGTGTTATTGAGCATATATACGTATTTTTTCTCGCCATTTGTGGTTTTGTACTTGACGTTTAACCGTCTCGCCTGCCAATCTAAAAAATTACTGGCGGAACCTGTTTCTCCCCATCGGTTCAAACCCGGCATCCAAACCTCATAATCAAACTGTTTATATTTACCGGCGCTCAAATCGCCTGTGCAAATCTGAATAACGCGGTACGGCAATTTTAATTCCTCGTGGATTTCTTTTGTAATGGAAACCATTTCTTGCTGCAACTTTTCTGATGCTTCAATCTCGCTCTTGCTTATAACCACCTGTTCAACTTTCATAAACTCATGAACCCTGTATATTCCCTTTGTGTCTTTTCCATAACTGCCTATTTCGCTTCTGTAACACTGGGAAAAACCGCAGAGTTTTATTGGCAAATCTTTTTCGTCCAGAATTTCATCTGAATAATATGCCAGCAACGACGGTTCAGCAGTGCCCACTAAAAATTTTTTACCTTCATCGCCTGTATTAATCTGATATATTTCATCTTTTTCTGAATTATATTCTATTCCCTTAAAATATCCGCTGCCGAAAAGTGCAAATTTTTTTATAAGTGTGGGTGGAATCATAGGTTTATATCCCTTTTCTATCATTTTATTAAAAACATACATCATTAAAGCCATTACCAGCATTGCACCGTCATTTTTTAAATAATATCCGCGGAAACCTGCCACCTTTACGCCTCTTTCCAAATCCAAAATATCAAGTTCCTTGCCAAGCTCAATATGGTTTTTGGGAGTAAACCTAAATTTCGGCATTTTTCCCCATTTGTAAATTTCCACATTACCTCTTTCATCTTTCCCAACGGGCGTATCCAAAGACGGAATGGTTGGCACCTGCGCCATTAAAAAATTAAATTTTTTCTCAACTTCAATAAGTTCTTCTTCTAGTTTTTTAAATTGTATTTTGAGCTCCATTGCTTTTTCTCTGTCCTGCGTTTTTTTCTGCTCCGCTCTCATGCTTTCGCTTTTTTGCATCAAAGAACGGCGTTCTTCGTCAATCTTAACAAGCTCGTCAATAAGATTAGGGTCAATACCTTTTTTGCCGGCCGCATCTTTAATCTTTTCCGTATTTTCCCTTATAAATTTTATATCCAGCATGATATTATTTTACCAAATATGATAAAATAGTAAACAATGGACATTGTCGAGTTAAAACAGGAACAGTTTCCAGCACTTCTTAAAGAAATTTCATATACGCCAAAAGAGATATGGGTGGCTGGCAAACTTCCACCGGAAGATTTTTTTTATTTGGGCGTTGTGGGCACTAGAAAATATTCGCACTACGGCCAGGACGCCTGTGAGAAAATAATTTCCGGCCTAAAGGGTTATAACTTTGTGATTGTCAGCGGATTAGCAATCGGCATTGACTCTATCGCGCACAGACTGGCATTGGAAAACAATCTGCTGACAATTGCAGTGCCGGGTTCGGGCCTTGATTTTTCTGTTCTTCACCCGCATAGCAACCGGCCATTGGCGCAAAAAATAGTGGATAGCGGAGGGTGCCTGCTTTCGGAATTTCCGTCCAAAATGCCTGCCGGTCTGCACACTTTTCCCCAAAGAAACAGAATAATCGCCGGACTTTCAAGTGGAGTTCTCATAATAGAGGCACCGGAAAAAAGCGGAGCGCTGATAACTGCGCGTTTTGCCCTTGATTTTAACCGTGATGTTTTTGCTGTGCCCGGCTCAATATTCAACGAAAATTCAACCGGCACCAACCGCCTTATAAAAATGGGCGCCATTCCCGTAACTTCCAGCGAAGATATTCTGGAAGCGTTCGGTATTTCGACGCAAACTCCCAATCTTAAACTTTTTGATTTGTCGCCAACAGAAGAAAAAATTTTATCGGCGCTCACAGAGCCCATGAGCAAAGATGAGCTACTTAGAAAGTTGGAGTTGCCAATCTCTGAAATAAATTCTGTTCTGACCATGATGCAAATCAACGGAATAATAAAAGAATCCGGCGGAGAGATTTACAAAATATAAAAAATAGTTATTATGTTTATATGAAGTTAATAATTGTTGAATCGCCCACAAAGGCAAAAACTATTTCCCAGTTTTTGGGAAAAGATTTTAAGGTGGAATCTTCTTACGGCCATGTGAGAGATTTGCCGATCTCTTCTTTGGGAGTTGATACGGAACATAATTTTGAGCCGAAATATGTTATTCCGACAAAGGCAAAGAAAAGAGTCAGTGAATTAAAAAACGCCGCTGGAAAAGCTAAAGAAATAATTCTTGCCACTGACGAAGACCGCGAAGGTGAAGCCATTGCCTGGCATCTTGCCCAAGCCCTTGGATTAAAAAATTCCAATAGAATTGTTTTTCATGAAATTACCAAAAACGCCATAGAAAAAGCCCTTAAAGAACCTAGAAAATTAGACATTAATCTTGTAAATGCCCAGCAAGCCAGAAGAATTTTAGACCGTCTGGTCGGCTACGAACTTTCCCCTTTTCTGTGGAGAAAAATATTTAAGGGCTTGTCTGCCGGCAGAGTGCAGTCCGTTGCTGTCCGAATTATTGTTGACAGAGAAAGAGAAATTCAAAAATTCATTCCCGAAGAATACTGGACTGTTACTGCCACGCTCAAAAAAAATAAAGAGTTTGAAGCTAAACTAATAAAACAGGAAATAAAAAATAAAGAGAAGGCGGATAAAATTCTGAAAGATTTGGAGGGTGCGAAATATATTGTTTCTAATATAGAAAAAAAGGAAGAAAAAAGATTTCCCAGGCCGCCCTTTACCACCAGCACGCTCCAGCAGGAGGCTGCAAACAAACTTTACTTCTCGGCAAAACAAACAATGATGCTTGCCCAACTGCTTTATGAAAGCGGATATATTTCTTACATGAGAACTGATTCTGTTAATCTTTCAGAAGAGTCTTTAATTCTGGCAAAAAATTTTATAGAAAAAAACTTTGGAAAAAATTATGTTCCATTAATCCCAAGAAAATTTAAAACAAAATCAAAAGGAGCCCAGGAGGCGCACGAAGCCATAAGGCCGACAAATCCTGGATTAATGCCTGATGCTGTCAGAGAAAAACTGGAACCGAAGCAATTCAAGCTTTATGACCTGATCTGGCGCAGATTTATCGCCTGCCAGATGAAAGAAGCAATTTTTGATATGACAGCCGTGGACATTACGGCAAAAAGCTACGAATTCCGCGCGCATGGCCAAACCTTAAAATTCGACGGATTTTTAAAAATTTACCAGATGAAATTTGCCGCCAAAGGCGAGCCTCGCCAGGGGCGGGAAGAGGCGCAACTGCCGGAATTAAAAAAGGGAGATAATCTTGAACTTATTAAATTAAACCCTGACCAGCATTTTACGGAACCGCCGGCGAGATACAGCGAGGCCACACTTGTTAAGGCGCTGGAGGAACACGGCATTGGAAGACCGTCCACTTATGCACCAATTATTGCCACTATCCAGACCAGAAATTATGTTGCCAAAAACGAACAGAGAAAATTCGTTCCCACGGAAACGGGTATTATGGTCAACGATCTTTTGGTTGAACATTTTCCGGAAATAGTTGATATTAATTTTACCTCCAAAATGGAGGATGAATTAGATGATATAGCAGAGGGAAAAATAAAATGGACTCCGGTTATAAAAAATTTCTATACCCCGTTTCATAAAAATCTCGAGGAAAAATACAAGAAAGTGGAAAAGAAAAAAATAGAAGAAGAAACAAATGAAATCTGCGAAAAATGCGGAAAACCGATGGTTGTCAAACAAAGCAGATTCGGCAAATTTTTGGCATGTTCCGGATTCCCGGAATGCAAAAATACAAAATCTCTGAAACAGCCTCCAAAGGAAATCGGCATGAAGTGTCCAAAATGCCAAATTGGTGATATAATCGTAAAACGAACAAAGCGAGGCAAAATATTTTACGGCTGTTCCCGCTACCCCGAGTGCGACTTCGCCTCGTGGTCAAAACCAGAAAATCTTAAATAACATATAAAACAAAAATAATATTAACAAAAAATAGGCGATAGCAGTAAAAGTGTTAATAAAAACTGGTTATAATAATTTAAACTTGTACTTAAAATAATTTTCGTTACTAATTGATGTTGCTTCAATAAAAGTAATGTGTCTGTGTATTTGGAAAAACTCCCCTATAAATTCTATCTCTTTTTTACAGTCATAAGGGTGGATGAAAAAACTTTTCTGCATTCGCAAAAATCCTAATTCTTCTAATTTAGAACGTAAGGCCTCTCTCGCCTGTTTTCTTTTTTCTGGTATATCAAAACCGACAATACGCCATTTTTTATCCCATTTTTGGGGTTTAGTAATTTGCATATCATCAAAATTATAAGATAAAAATTTTTTCTTTCCCTCTTCTGTAATAGTAATTATTGTTTTATTACCTTTTTCTTTAACATCAACCAATCTTTGTTTTTGTATGCGCTTAAAAGTACTATAAACGCTAGATGATTTATATTTCTTTTTTCCGATACCGAACAATTCAAGCATTTGCATGGAATTTGGCGCGATGGCCACAATAGTCATAATCCCGGCAAAAGCAACTGTCGCCAAAATACATTTTGTGATGGTTGAATGTTTAATTTTAAGCATAATTTAATGATATCAAAAATTTTGTAAAACACAATAACAATTTTTCTGCTATAGCAGAATTTCGTTCAAAAATAAAATTGTAATAAAATATGATTAATTTTTAAATGAAAAAGGCCGTACCCGCAGGTCGGCCCCTAAACTCAAACTAAAGATCATTTCTTCGGACGCACATGAACTTCTGCTTTAATGCCCAATGCGTCCAAGGCAAAAATTGTACGAAATAAAACTGGAAGATCACCTTCAGCAATCTGACAAACAGATTGCTCTATTTTGATTTCAACTTCACAAAGTTTACCCAAAATGTTTAGGTCTTGCTTCTTTTCGCCATGAAAACGAATTTCTGGAAATAGCCGGCGTATTTCTTCTCTATTTTTACATCCAGTGACTTCGAGAAGAGCTTGCTCATATTTTACAGAAAGACTTCTTATTCCCCTTCTAATTTGATTAAAATATGAAACAATGCTCGGAATATTTTTTTCGCCTAAAATCTTTACCAAACCACGTGCAATTTCTGAACCATTTATTTCATACTTCATAATTGCCTCCAGTTCCAAAAAGAGTATAATAAATAACATGCCAAATGTCAAGGATATTATTGATTTTCTTAAAAATCCATCAAAAGAAGATGTTAAACTTATCTCCCGCGCTTTTGAGTTTACGGAAAATGCGCACGAAGGGCAGAAGAGATTTTCCGGAGAGGATTTTTTTATTCATCCCTTTGAAACCGCAAAAATTTTGGCCAAACTGCAATTAGACAGCCAGACAATAGCTGCGGCTCTTTTGCATGATGTCTGTGAGGACTGTCTAATCACAGGTGGAAAAACAAAGATTGATGAAAAAATTATAAAAAAAGAATTCGGCCAGGAAATAGCTTTTTTAGTAAACGGAGTGACAAAACTCGGAACCCTTAAATTTAAAGGTGAACAGGAAAAAGCGGAAAACCTGAGAAGAATGTTTTTCGCAATGGCAAAGGACATAAGAGTCGTGCTGATAAAACTTGCCGACCGGATTCACAATATCAGAACAATAGAATATGTGCCGAAAGACAAGCAAAAAAGAATAGCGGTGGAAACACTGGAAATTTACGCCCCGCTGGCAAACAGATTGGGCATGGGCAATATCAAGGGAGAACTTGAAGATCTTTCTTTCCCGTATGTTTATCCAGAAGATTATGAAAAAACAAAAGAACTTATAAAAGATAAATATGAACAAAAGAAAAAAAATCTAGCCAAGATAAAATACAGGCTAAACGAAGAAATAAAAAATAACGGCGTTAAAGATTTTAAGATGGATTCGCGCGTCAAACACTTGTACAGCCTTTATAAAAAACTGAAAAGACCGGAAATAAATATGGATATCAATTTAATTTACGATTTGATTGCCATAAGAATTATTGTCAAAGATATTGAGGACTGCTACAAAGTTTTGGGCATCATTCATAAAATGTGGAAACCCTTGCCGGGAAAAATAAAAGATTATATTGCCATGCCCAAACTCAACGGCTATCAAAGTCTACACACCACTGTTTTTGCCGACGCCGGAAATATAACTGAAATTCAAATCCGCACAGAAGAAATGCACAAAGAGGCCGAGTCAGGCATTGCCGCGCATTGGGCTTACACAGAGTCGGACAAACCAAGAAGCGGAGGAAAATTCCATGCCAAATTGGCATGGGTGAACCAATTGGTGGATTGGCAGAAAGATACCTCTCAGGCCTCGCAGCCAAAAGACTTTTTGGAGGCGCTGAAGATTGATTTTTTTAACGACAGAGTCTTTTGCCTCACGCCCAAGGGTGACATCATAGACCTGCCTGAGGGAGCGACAGCCATTGATTTTGCCTATGCTGTTCATGCGGAAATCGGCAATCAGGCAGTTGGCGCAAATATTAACAATAAATTCGTTTCCTTGGAAACAATTCTTAAAAACGGGGATATTGTAGAAATAAAAACTCAAAAAAATAAAAAGCCGAGCGCAGAATGGCTTAACCACACAAAAACTTCTCTTGCCAAAAAGCAAATAAAATCTTTTTTAAAAAAGAAACGGGATTTATAAATCCGAGCCCATAAGATGCTCCACTACCTCTTCCTCTAAAGTCCTTTCTGTGTTATTTTTGCTTTCTTCCTCCTCTATTATTCGGCTTAAGAACGCCTGCAAATCGTCGCCGGTCATAAATTCTATATGAATTTTTCTTTTTTCTCCCTCTCTTTCCACGCTTACAGGCGTGCCAAATTTTGTGGCCAGCTTTTCTTCTATTAATTTAATCTCCGGATCTATAAGGTCGTCTGTTCTGCGCGCCCGCTCCACAGCAATACTTCTGGAAATTCTTTCGGCGCTTCTGACACTCATTTTATTTTCCACAATCTGCATATAAAGTTTAACTTGCTCTTCTTTTTTGTCTGAGAGCATTAAGATGGGACGACAGTGGCCTTCGCTCAGTTTCCCGTCTATGAGAGCAATTTGGATTTCTTCCGGCAGCAAAAGAAGGCGCATGGTATTAGTGACATATTCTCTGCTTTTACCAACCCGCGAAGCCACTTCAAAATGGCGGAGTTTAAAATCATCAACAAGTTTCTTGAATGCCTTGGCGCGTTCAATGGGATTTAAATCTTCTCTTTGAAGATTTTCTATAATGGCCAGCTCCAGCTTAATTTTATCGTTATCAACATCGTGGATAATTACCGGAACCTGATAAAGACCGGCTATCTGCGCGGCCTTAAGGCGTCGTTCACCTGAAATAAGTTCATACTCAACACTGACACCCTTATCTGTTTCAACTTCGTTTCTGGTAACAACCAACGGCTGAAGAATACCGTATCTTTTAATTGATTCAGCGAGATTGGCAAGACGCTCCTCGTCAAAATCCTGACGAGGTTGCATGGGGTTGGGTTTGATTTTATAAATTTCAACCCAGAAAACGGTATCATATCTTTTGGGAACACTCATAGAGATATTTTACTATGCTGCAATTTTTGTTGCAAATAAATTTGTGCATTAAAACAACAACTTGATATTTAAAAGCGATTTTTATTTACAAAAAAAGAAAAACGGGCTATATTAAAAAGGGGCCGATGTGATGAAATTGGCAAACATGCACGACTCAAAATCGTGTGGTCTTACGACCTTGTGGGTTCAACCCCCACCATCGGCATATTTTTTATGAACAATGATTATAAAAATCATTTGGCGTATATTACAGGCGTTGCTATTGGAGATGGAAATTTATCAAATCCAAACGGCAGAGCGGTCAGATTAAGAATAACCTGTGATATCAAGTACAAAAATATTATTAACAACATAATTTTTCCCCTTAAAAAAATCTTTCCAAATAATAAGGTTTCTATTGTAAAGAGAAAAAAGAATTGTATAGATATCAGCTGCTATTCTAATAAACTGGAAACACTTCTTGGATGGAAAGCTGACAAAGGTTCAAAATATAAACAAAAAGTTTCAGTTCCTTTGTGGATAAAAAACAATAAAAAATTTACAATATTATGTTTAAGGGGTCTTTTTGAAACCGACGGCTCTATTTATTTCGACAGAAAATATAAAATGGTAAATTTTACAACTATAATTCCAAAATTGGCAAAAGATGTTATAAATATGATTTCACGAATTGGATTTAAACCAAATGTTCAAATTTTTAAAAGAAAAAACATAAAAACAAAATATCGAATAAGAATTTCCAAAAATAGCGAAAAATTTATAAAATTATTAAGTATTAATAAAAGTTAAATTCGACCCCGACCGACGGCATTGACAAAAAAATTTAAAATGTTAGATATAAAATAGAATCCGCTCGTTAAAAGGAGAACAAATGCCAATCCCGAGATTTGATGTTGCAAAAATTGAAGAAATTAGACAGCGATTCGAAGCGAAAAGAAAAAGTTTCCACGCAAGAGTAAAAAACGTTTTGAGTTTTGACGAATTACTGGAACTTTTCAACAATACTTGCGTCAGTTTTTCGGAAATTGCTGAAAAAGCAGGTGTTTCTAGGGAAGACATTAGGTTGTTATATCGAAAATATTTTTCTGTCCTTTTCCCAACAAGAAAAACCGGCCGACTAAGGCAGAAGGTTTGTGCCTTGAAAACCAACTTTTTAATGGCACATGACCTTTCTGATACTTCAGAATACCTTTCTTTCGTCGCTGAAATAGCCAAGTCAAAAGGTTTTTCTGTCCAGAAAATTCCTACCTCAAGGAGTGGCTACAGAGATATATATTTTTCTTCGGTTTCTTTGTTAATAAACAATAAAAGATGTTCAATTCATCTTTTGACTAAACACCGAAGAACAAACCCTAAGTCAAAGTCAGAATATTTCAGACTAAATCTGTATCGTTCTGTATTGAAAAAGTTTGATTTTAATGTAATTATTTTGGAAAATGAAAATAATAGAGATACCCTTATTGTTCCCTCTTCTGTTTTTCTAAGTAGTTGGGACAAAAATAATGACATTAGAAGGGATTTTTTTATCAGAAAAGAAAGATTTCGTTCCTCGCCACAAAGGAAGCATCCGAAAATAAATTTCTGGGATTATCACGAGGCATGGCATTTACTGGCTCAGGAGGCAACTCCCTGAGTTTTTTAATTTTCTTGACAAAAAAATGGATTTATAATAAAAAGAGAATAGAGGTGAAGGGCAATGGTGACAGACCTATCAAGTTTTCATGATCTTTCAACTTTTGAAAAAATCGCATCTTGGGTTTTTATTTCTTTTGTAGCTATCATTTTTGGAATATGCGCTTTTGCGGGTCTTGTAAAGCCGAGGGATCAATAACTTTTTTGCACTTTATGAAGTTCCTGTCGTGCAGTTTGCGGCAGGGACTTTTTCTTTTTAACTAAATCTGTTAATATATTTATGTTGTCAAAAAAATATCATATCATCACCTATGGATGCCAGGCCAATATTGCTGATTCAGAAAGAATTGCAGCAAAACTTGAATCAGCCGGATATAAAAAAACAAATTCGCCGGAAACGGCTGATTTAATTGTTTTGAATTCCTGTTCTGTTCGCCAATCTGCCATAAACAGATTATTTTCTAAAATAAAAAAGTTTAAAGATAAAAAACTGGTTGTTGCCGGCTGCGTTTTAGAACATGACAAGAAAAAAATTAAAAATTTGGTTAGCCAAATATGGCATCCTGATGATTATTTTGATTTAATCCCCCATCATGCTGATTCTTCAAGCGCCTATGTACCTATTATGACCGGATGTAATAATTTCTGCACATATTGCGCTGTCCCCTACACAAGAGGCAGAGAACGCTCTAGGCCAGTTAAGGATATAATAAACGAAGTAAAAAAACTTGCGGCTGGAGGATATAAAGAAATTTGGCTTTTAGGTCAAAACGTCAATTCTTACAAGCCAAGCTTTTCAAAACTCTTGCGAGAAATAAATTCTATTCCTGACAAATTTAGTATTCATTTTATGTCTTCTCATCCCAAAGACTTTTCGGGTGAATTAATCAATACAATTGCAGAATGTTCAAAAGTTTCAAGAACAATTCATCTGCCTGTCCAATCAGGAGATAATAAAATTTTAAGGGCCATGAATAGGCATTATACTATTGGACATTTTAAAAAACTGGTTGCCAAAATTCAAAAGAAAATTCCAGAAGTTAAAATTTCTACGGATGCAATTGTCGGCTTTCCCGAAGAAACAAAAAAACAATTTGAGAATACTGTTAAGCTGTTTAAAGAAGTTATATTTTATAAGGCATATATTTCACGCTATTCACCAAGACCCGGCACTCTTGCAGCCAAATTAAAAGACGATGTCAGTCAGGAAGAAAAAAAACGCCGCTGGAAAATATTAAATAATATGGTTTATGAAAAATAAAGTTGTAGTAATTATTGGCCCGACAGCCAGCGGTAAAACCGCTCTTTCTTTAAAATTGGCTAAAAAAAAAGGAGCAGAAATTGTTTCTGCTGATTCCTGTCAAATTTATAAAGAAATGAACATCGGCACTGCCAAGCCGACAAAAAAAGAAATGGCCAGAATTAAACATTATCTTATAGATATCAAAAAACCTAGTGAAGATTATACTGTCGCGGAGTATAAACGGGATGCCCTAAATGCAATTAATAAAATAATTGCGTCAGGTAAACTGCCGATTGTTGTCGGCGGAACAGGTTTGTATATTAGCGCTGTTGTTAATAATCTGGAAATTCCTGAAGTTAAACCAAACTTGGCGCTTCGTAAAAAAGTGGAAGCGAAAATTAAAAAATACGGATTGCAATCGGCTTTTGAAGAATTGGTTGAACTTGACCCGGAAGCTACCTATATTGTTGACAGTAGAAATCCAAGAAGAGTTATTCGCGCACTGGAAGTTGCTATTTTAACTGGCAAACCATTTACTGATCAGAGGAAACAAGGTCAAAAACTTTTTAATTTTTTGCAAATCGGCATTAAAATACCAGATCAAATTCTAAGAAAAAGAATTGAATTACGGACAAAAATGATGGTTCACAACGGTCTCGTTAAAGAGGTTAAAAAACTAATAGGCAAATATAATAAAAAACAAAAAGCTTTTGATGCCATCGGCTATCGCGAAATAATAGATTATCTAGATGGCAAAATTACGCTTAGCGAGGCAGAAAAATTAATTTCATTAAACACCTGGCACTTTGCCAAACGCCAAATAACCTGGTTTAAAAAATACGCGCCCAATGCCATCTGGCTCAAACCGAACGAATATCAAAAGGCGGAAAAATTAGTAAAAAAATTTTTAGGAAAATAATTTACGGGAGCTGGAGGAATCGAACCCCCGACATTGGTTTTGGAGACCAATATTATACCACTTAACCAAGCTCCCTTCAGTCTAGGGCTGATTATTTTTTCATTTCTTTGTGAACAGTTTGCTTTCTGCACCATTTGCAAAATTTCTTGAGCTCAATTTTGCGCTCCACTTTCTTTTTATTTTTGCTGGACCAGTAATTGATCCTCTTGCATTTACTGCACTGCAATTTTATTAAATTATCTTGGCTCATTTGCGCAGGGAGGGATTCGGTCACAACTCTTTTGCTTCGCAAAAGGTCGCGACCCCGCCTCGTCAGCCCAGGGCTGACTCCGGCATTCAAATCCCTATAAATATAATCGGGTGCGTGGGGAGGGATTTGAACCCCCGTAGCCATTGAAGGCGCTAGATTTACAGTCTAGTGCAATTGACCGCTCTGCCACCCACGCAGATTATTTCACACCTACTTTTTCTTTTTTAATCTTTCTGCCTATATTTTTATTTATAATATCAAGCGAAACATCGCTATTTTTTAATGAGACAGAAACCGTATCTCCGGCTTTTACCTTTGAACCCACTATAAATTCGGCTGTTCTATTCAAAATTTTATTCTGAATAAGCCGTTTCAACGGCCGAGCACCATAATGAGGATTATACCCCTCTTTTGCCAAAAAGGAAAGAGCCTGATCGGAAATTTCAAGACTGATATCTTTTTCCTCTAATCTTTTGGCAACCATGTCAACCTGGATTTTTACAATTTCTTTGATATTTTCCGGCGTCAGGGTATTAAAAATAATTATCTCATCCAAACGGTTTAAAAACTCCGGCCTAAACCTATTTTCCAGTTCCTCCATTATTTTTTCTTTCAATTCTGTTTCTGTTTTTTCTGCGCTCTCTTCATCAGTGGCAAAACCAAGCGTCTCCAATCTGCGCACATATTCAGAACCGACATTGGAAGTCATTATTAAAATGCTGTTTTTGAAATTAACAAACCTGCCCTTGGCATCTGTCAAACGCCCGTTATCCAAAACCTGAAGCAATATGTTAAAAACTTCCGGATGCGCTTTTTCTATTTCGTCAAAAAGTATTACTGAATAGGGCCTATGCCTCACAAGCTCTGTCAATTGCCCGCCCTCTTCGTAACCAACATAGCCCGGTGGAGAGCCGATAATTTTGGAAACAGCATGCTTTTCCATATATTCCGACATATCCACTCTGATGAGCGCTTTTTCGTCATCAAACATAAATTCCGCGAGCGCCTTTGCCAGTTCGGTTTTGCCTACTCCGGTCGGACCCAAAAACATAAAAGAGCCAATGGGCCTGTCCTCGTAAGAAATGCCTGCTCTTGAACGCCGCACCGCATTGCTGATTTTAGAAATTGCTTCATCCTGGCCTTTGACACGCGATTTAAGACCATCTTCCATCTTTAATATTTTTTCAGCCTCTTTCTCAAGCATTTTTAAAATGGGAATGCCTGTCCATTTAGATACCACTGAGGCGATATCCTCTTCTGTAATATCCTCTTTTAATATTCTGCGCGAGGCCTGCATTTTTTTAAGCTTTTTTTCTTCTGAATCCAACTTTTTCTCAAGATTGGGAATCTGGCCGTATCTTAATTCCGCAACCCGAGAAAAATTGACGCTATGTTCAGCATTGTCGCCCTCTATCTTCATGTTTTCCAAATCTTTTTTTATTTTGCCGATATTATTTATGGCCTCTTTTTCGTTCTTCCATTTTATTTCCAAATGCGAAATTTTTTCTTTGAAATCGGAAATTTCTTTTTCTATATCTTTTGTTCTTTTTTTTGCCTTTGGACTTTCATCTTTTTTGAGCGCCTCTTTTTCTATTTCCAATTTTGTAATCTGGCGATGGACAATTTCCAGCTCCTCAGGCATGCTGTCCAGTTCCAAACGCAGAGCGGAACAAGCCTCGTCTATAAGGTCTACTGCCTTATCAGGCAAAAATCTGTCCGTGATATAACGGCTGGAAAACTGCACAGCAGCCTTAATGGACTCGTCAGTAATTCTTATTCCATGGTAAAGCTCGTATTTCTTTTTGAGTCCGCGCAGGATGACAACAGTGTCGTCCTGCGATGGCTCTTCTATATAAACAGGCTGAAAGCGTCTTGTCAGAGCCGGATCTTTTTCTATGTATTTTTGATATTCTTTTAGAGTGGTGGCTCCGATGGCGCGCAAATCTCCCCGCGCCAAAGATGGTTTAAGCATATTTGATGCGTCAATGGCGCCCTCTGCTGCTCCAGCGCCAACAAGAGTATGAATCTCATCTATAAAAAGAATAATTTTCCCTTGTGCTCGTTCTATTTCGCGCACAACCGCCTTAAGACGTTCTTCAAATTCTCCGCGGTATTTTGTTCCAGCTACCAGCGAACCCAAATCAAGAGAAATAATTTCTTTCCCCTTGAGACCCTCTGGCACATCTCCCTGGCTTATTTTCCAGCTCAATCCCTCAACCACTGCTGTCTTGCCCACACCCGCCTCGCCTATTAAAATGGGATTATTTTTTGTGCGCCTGCTCAAAATCTGCATCACTCTTTTTATCTCGTCCTCTCTGCCAATAACCGGGTCCAGCTTGTCTTCTTTTGCAAGTTTTGTCAGGTTTCTGCTGTATTTTTCTAAAACTCTTGGCCTGCTCTGGAACTCTGTTCCTGCTCCGGGCCCCACATCTGTAATTTTTTCCTGTTTTAACTCATTGAGTATTCGCATCACAGATTCTTTTTCTATTTTAAAACGATTCAAAATTTCTCTTGCCTTAGATGGAACATCCAAAATGGCCAAAAACAAATGTTCTGTTGAAACAAAATCGTCTTTCATCTGCGAGGAAATGCGCTGAGAAAGTTCAAGCACTCTGCCCAGTTCCGGAGTTATATAAATTTGGTATGACGGAGTAATAACCTGCGAACGTTCGTTCTCGCTCAAACTATTCAATATCGTGTCTGTCAAAAAAATAATATCAATTTCCAGTCTTTCCAAAATGGCATTGACCAGACTGTCGTCCTGCGAAGTCAAGGCAGCCAAAAGATGCATGGCGTCAATATGATCCATACCTCTTTCTATAACCAGCTCATGGGCCTTGCGCATTGCCTCCTGAGCCTTAATTGTAAAATTTGAAAACGGCGGCATGTTATTATGTTATGTGCCTGACGGTCTTTCTTCCAGCGTAACCGTAAAATTCATTTCCTGATTTCCATTTCTTAAAACTTTAAGTTCCACTTTGTCTCCCACTCTGAGCATGCTCAAAATATTGACCAGGCCGTTTTGGTCTGTAACGCTTTTTCCGTTAATCTGTGTGATGACATCTCCTTCTTTAAGTCCTGCCTTAAAGGCCGGGCCATTGACCACAACTGCTGTCAAAGACAAACCTTTGTCAGTACCCTTATAGCTGATTCCTATATATGGATATTTTATCTGGCCGAAATCTATGGCATCATTGACATCTCTCTTGGCGATATTTATTGGAAGAGAAAAACCGATGCTCTGGGCAGATTCCGCAACTGCCACGTTTATTCCTATCACATGGCCTGAAAAATCAAGCAGAGGTCCGCCGGAATTACCAGGATTAATGGCTGCGTCTGTCTGAATCAATTGCGTGAGGTCTTCTGGCCCGGAAAGAGAACCCTGGGCTGTGACACTGCGATTAAGGCCGGAGATGATTCCCTGAGAAACAGTATTCGTAAATTGTCCCAATGCATTGCCAATGGCAATGACTCCCTGACCCACATTAATATTATCAGAATTGCCCAA